>DASQDA010000701.1:0-11772 GCA_035634435.1 Polyangiaceae bacterium | reverse complement strand
CAATGTCAATTGAAGGGGCACTGCTCACCGCCGGCACTGCCACCACCTGCGGCCGGCTCGTGACGGTAGGGCGAAGCTCCGCGCTCGCAGGCGCTGCTCCACCTTCTGCGCTGAACACGATCTTGACGATATCCTCGCGGCTCGCAGCGCTCGCCGACAAGTAACACGTACGCGGAGAGGTGGCGGCGGAGCGAGCGGACGCCGGGGTTTGCAGCAGCTTCGCCTCGCAGCGACCGAAAGGAACCCTCCGCGTGACGGTCTTGCCGGGGGCAATCTGCCCGAAAAGGAGCTCCTTGCGATAATCATCGTTGTCGCTGTGCGTTACGGCCCGCACCCGGTAGGCGGGTGCCCGCGAGCGATTGGTCACCGCCACAACCAACGTCATCGCCTCCCCCGCCGGCGCTGTATCGCGCGCTCGGTCCGTCGTCACGCGCACCAGGAAATCGCTTGACTGGGGCGCGTCGTCGGCAATCGGCGGTGGCGCTCCCCAGTCAATGCCAAGCGCTTTCAGACGGGCGGTGATACTGCTCATTTCCCGAGCTCGTACCTTCTCGCTAAACACTCGTGCGGACTCGAGCTGCTGCGCTCGTGTGCCTTGGGGCAGCTGCGCAACGAGCTCGCCTGCAAACTGGGCCGTGAAGTCCGAATGAGGCTCCGGCACAGCCCAGTCGCCCGGGTCCATGAGCTCCAGCTCCGGGAGGGAGTCCTGGTACCACACTGTGGCGACCGGCTGATGCGGAGGCGCAGCATGCGGGAACAGCAGCAGTGGGTCGCGATCACGGTGCCTCACTGGCGCAGCGAAGAAGCGGAGCTCCGATGCGCTGATCATGACGCCTTGGAGCGCCACGTCCGGAACCACGCCCACCCCCTGAATGCCTGTGCCCGCCGGCGCTTGAAACTGCGCGATCGTCAGCCTAACGGAGGCCTGCTCCGTTGCGATCGGCAATATCAGCTGGATTTTACCCATGCCAAACGACGTCTGCCCCAGGACGAGGGCGCGCCCGTTGTTCTGCAGCGCGCTCGCGACGATCTCACTACCGCTGGCGGTCACGGCGTTGTTCAAGATCACCAGTGGACACTGCGGTTCAGTGCCATCGTTCTTGGCGGTCATGTCTTCGTTTTCGCGGGCGTGCCGCACGGCAACGAGCGAGCCTTTCTCGAGGAACGCGTCGGCGACCTTCGCCGCTTCGGCGAGCAGACCACCGGCGTTGTTCCGCAGGTCCAGCACGAGACCAGTGAGCGGCCGTTGCTCCGCCAACCGCACCAGGGCGCGCTTGAGCTGGTCCGCCGTGGTGGATTCGAAGCGCTTGACCAAGATGTATCCGATGCCGGGCGCCAGCATCCGCGCGTCGATGGGACTCGAAGCAATCAGCTCACGCAGGACGACGAAGCTCTTCTCGCCGTTCCAGCCATCAGGGCCCGATCGAAGAACGGAGAGCTTCAAAGGGGCCCCCACCGGACCCCGTAGCCGCTGCAGCGCGTCGCCGGGTGTCATCTCCACTATGCGGCTACCGTCGATGCGCGTGATTCCATCGCCCGCTCTCAGGCCCGCTCGCAGGGCTGGCGACCCCGGTAGCACGCGCGTCACCGCGAGCATTCGATGGCGCACCGAAACTGCGATACCCGCCCCTCCTGCTGTGTTGCGAAGCAAATCGGAGAATGCCTCCGACCTCAGCAGCTCATTTTGAGCATCCAGCCTGCCGAGCAGCCCAACGCTCGCGGCGTACTCGAGCGTGCGTCGATCGACAGGACCGTGCTTCTGGAGCTCAGCGTGGAGGAAAGAGAACACCTCCGCGAGCCGCGCTGCGACGTCCCACAGACCGTACACAGTGTCGATTCGAAGGCGCTGATGGCTGGCGCCGACGTGAACATCGAGGGACGCGTTCGCTTTCCCCTGCGACACCAGCACGGGGCCCAGCTCTTTCTCAATCTGACGCAGCGCCGCCAGCAGTAGCGCCCGGGGCGGCACGTGGCTGGGTTGAACGTACTTTTCTCGAATGAGTCGAAGCACACCCGCTACCACGGGCAAGCTCGTGGGCTCGCCGGCACGTCGCTCGTCCCGGATGGTTCGCGCTTCCGCTCGCGTCGCGCCCTCGCTTTGCCCCGATGCCGCTCCCCCAGCAAGCAGCGCCCCACCAACGACCGCTCCGCAAACGAGTGTCCTCATCAGCTCCGGTGCACTGTCGCTCGTTCTGGGAAGGGCGTCTAGCGTTACGCTCGGCACAAGCGTGTTGCTATCGACCCTGGTCGTCTCGATCAGGACGGCTGCCGAGCGGCACCTCGCACGGCTCGCGCAGGTTGCGGAGCGCCCCGATCGTGACGAGGCGTGCTCCGACGCGCTCACCGCCGTGACTGCCGGCGGTCGGAACGGCATGGACTGAACCGACGTCGCTGCAGCGCGCTGGTTCGGTCATCACCCCTCTCCCTCCGCGCCCGGCTGAAGGGCGAAAACGTAGGGCATGCTCCTCGTCTTCGCTTGTTCCGGGGTGGGGGCCTCAACTTGAACGAGGTCGATGCCCCAGTGATGAAGTGCGCCTTTGGCATGGGCAATGTCGACGACTCCCTGTCGAAGCTTCCGCGCCCACGTCCCGAGCCCCAGCTCGCTTGGCAGCGCGCACACCAAGCCGCCGCGCGGCACATGGCCGATCAAGCCAAGCGCCACGGTATCGACATCGTCGCCGAGCGCCGTCTGAGCTGCCCCAACGGTGTCTTTCGTTACCAGGTCCAGAGCTCGCGCGACATCAGCGACCGCTACCCCGGCACCACCGTCTGGCTCGACGGCGACACGGGACGCTTCCTCGCGTTCGAAGCGCCCACCGGGGCCTTGCTCGGCACGACGATCAGTGGCTCTACCATCTCCACTTCGGCACCCTGACGCAGGTGGTCTTCCCTATCGCCTGTTCGTCTGCGCCATCGGCCTCGTGGTCACCCTCCTCACGTCACCGGGGTCTGGGTGTGGCTCCGAAAGCGCCGCAAGCCAGGCAGCGGAGAAGAGACTCAAGACGGCACGCCCGAAGCTCAGCCATGCTTGATGAAATCGGCGACCCTGCGTGTCAGCGCATCGGCATCCGCGCGGCGATGGTTCACCGAGGGCGCAACGTCGAGCTTGGCATTGCGCAGGCGCTCCGCCAGAAGCTGCCCCGAGCGAAGCGGGTGCAGCACGTCTCCAGCGTGGGCGAGGATCAAGGCCGGACTCTGGATCTCGCTCATCCGCTCAGCGGGCAACTGACGCCTGTCGAAGAGCAGACCCCGGATGGCCGGAACCACCGCGGCGCGTCGTTGATCTCGAAGGATGCATCGCATGCGCTCACGCTCGGGGCTGCCGGTCGCGGGCACCAGCAACCGAGCTGCCAGTGACGTGCCGAAGCACTTACAGAGCAGCGCCACCAGCGCGAGCCTCAGCCGTGCCGGGCCGAGGTCTGCCTCGAACGGCGGTGGCGCTCTCAAGACCAGCCGGTGCACGCGCTCGGGCCGACACAGCGCGAACGTCAAGCAAGCCCCGGCCCCCATCGAAGTGCCATAAAGACTCGTCTGCTCGATGCCGAGAGCATCCAGCAGCCCGACCAGGTCGTCGGCCAGCGCGCTCCAGCAATAGTCCGCTGCTCGGGTGCTGTACCCGGAACGCCCGTGGCCGCGGGCGTCGTAGGTGATGACACGCAACCCGTGCGCCGCGAGCTCGGCCGCGCCCAGCCCGGAAGCTGCTGCGGTCGCGACGCTAGCAAGCAACCCGTGCAGGACCACGAGCGTCGGCCCCGAGCCGTGCTCCTCGTAGTAGAGGTTCACTCCGCGAACGCGCACGTACGGCATTCTTGCTGCGCCTTCCGGCCGCGGGAAAGCTCGCTTGTCAAGCTCGGCTTGACATCACTTGCGACCTGCGGCGTGGAGCTTCGCGTCGATCAGGCGCGTTCCCATGCGCGGCGGTCTGTTCTGTACGCGCTGGGCGGAGCAAGGGCTGGAGCTCGCCCCGGCGTCCGCCCGCTTTGGGCTTATTCGCCGAGTTGGTCCGAAAGTCGAAGGACAGCGAGGGCTCCCTTTGCAGGATGCGCTGCGTGATCAGCAGTAGCTTTCTGCGACTGCCCACCAGTCCGACGTAGCGCGGCCGCTACGACAAGCAGAGCGCGAGCAGGCACGCACCTGCCCATGAGCTTGCAGGGAGTGGACGACGGGGCCGTGGTCACGGCGGTGAAACGGGCGTCAGCACCACATCGGGCACGGTCGAAAGGTTGCCTGCCACCGTACCCCCGTCGCGCCCGTCGACCGCCACGCTGGTGCCCGTCCAATCTGCGGCGCTGACTGCGCCGTCGTTGTCGGCGTCGTACCAACCCGTGACCTGTACCCGGCAGTGTTTGCCACGAAAACGCGCTTCCACGCGGAGAACACTTGCCTGCTCCTCCGCCTTGAAGGATTCGGCGTCCCCCGTATCGACACGGGGTAGCGCTGCCTTGACTGGCGCCGGCGGACAAGCCTTGACGCCCGTGACGTGGAGGCGGTCAGCGACCGGAGCGACGATAGAGGGCGGCAAGACGAAGCGCACCTGGAGACGGATCGTCGGTGAACACGCCACCAGGAGCGAGCTGCTCGCCAGGATGAGCAACACTCGATGGAGCCTCGTCACGCAGGTACTAATTTGCATCGATCCTCAGCACCGGGTCACGACACCCGGGCCATTGACCTCCCAGTGAGGCACCGCAAGGCCGAGATCGTTCAATGGATGGGGTAGATGGGGAGGCAGTGAGCGGACGAAAGCGACTGCAGCAGAGACCCCTCCCTCCACCTGGCAAGCGGTCTGCTCCGCACCGTAGAGAGCAAAGCTCTTGCCTGGGCGGTAATAATAGGCGCTCGCGTCCGCGCCGAACCGCGAGAGTAGCTCGTCCGCGATCGCTTGGCTCGCGATCGAGTTGACCATGAACTGAGTCGGATTCAGCGAGTGCTGGGATTGCCAGGCATGCGCGAGCTCGTGGATCAGCAAGCCTCGCGACGGCGTGAAGGTACCTGCATTGATGACCACCACGTGAACGCTCGCCACGATCGGTACGGCCACGGTAAACGGGCGCCCACCCGCGCCCGTCGCGTCCGACAGAAGAATGCGAGTGAAGTCTAGACTCGAACCGAAGACGCTGCGAGCAGCGCTTTCTTGAGCTGACGTCAGGAAGCGAACACCGGAAGGCAGCGTGATGCCGCCGATCGAAGCAGACCCTGCGAACGCCGCGCGGAAGTTAGCCCCGAAGGTGGGGGAGCTACTTCTCGCCTGGCTTAGCCGGTCGCCATTGGAGCAGCACGCCGCTCGCTGCGCCTGCGTTGGCAAGCTGGCATCGAGGTGCCGCAGCGTGAGGGGGCCGACGACGCCATCGACAGTGAGGCCCGCTTGCCGCTGCAGCGCCTTGACCGCAGCGAGCGTCTCGGGCCCGAACTGCCCATCAGGAAGCTTCGACTGCTTGCGCGTGGACAGGGGCAAGGCCTGCCCGAGCGCGATCAAGGCCAGCTGAAGGCGTGAGACCGCCTCCCCCTGCTCGCCAAAGCGGAGCGCGTTACCGCCTAGTGAAGCCGCCGAGAGCCGCGCGTGTTTCAGGACCAAGCTTCGCAGAGGCATGGCGCCTAGTATACGCAAGCACCGCGACTTTGATGGGGAAAGAGCGGAAGGCTCACAGAGCTTCGTGTGTGATTGCGAAGGAGCCAGAACCCCGCTGGCTCGATAGTCCGCGGACGACCTGCCTAGCTCGGCTGCTCGGCTCCTCGCGCCGGACTGCCAGCGATGGTACTCTCTCGCCATGGCCGGAAAGCGCTGGCAGCCGCTCTTCGTGTTCTTGGCAGGATCTCTGAGCGGAGTGTCGCTCCTCGGCCTGCTTTCAGCAGGCGGCCACGGGAGCCTGCCTAGCCCCCCCGCTGACGGGCAGCGCGCGACCTACGCGCGGTCGGCGATTGCAAAAGCCGACGCTGTTGACGAGCAGGGCGGTTCCGAGCAGTCCGAAGCCGACAGCGCCGCGGCGTTGACAGCCGACGCAGACGAGGTCGTCACCACCGCTCCCCCGCGCCCGGACAGCGCGGAGCGGGACGGCGCGTCGGCCGATGCTGGTCACTCGCTGGCAGATGTTCTGGCTCGCCTGGAAGCCGAATACCACCGCATCGCAACTGCACGCGCAGCTGCGCCCCCGGTGCTCACCCACGACGTCACGGCTCCGCTCCCGCAGGAGCAACCGGTCGCGCGCGCCCCCTCAACCGAGCGAAGTGCCATGAGCGACGCCGCCCCTGCCCTCTTGGCCGTGCAGCAAGCTGCCGTTGGCCGTCAGCCGCCAGCGGCCCCCGCCTCGGATTCGCGCTCGCCGACGCCGCCCCCCGAGCGCACAGCGCCTGTCGTCGCCACCGAGGAAGCATCGGTGCGCACCGTGGTCATTCGCGAGGTCTCGGAGAACATTAGCCCTGACTCCGCGCAGCAGCAGGTCACCGCTGAGCTCCAGCGCTTCGCCGCGCTCCAGCAGATCTCGGCCGCTCAGCAATTCGCGCTCCTGCAGTACCTGCAGTACCTGCCCGCGACGCCGTCGCGAACCGCTCCAGCCGCGCGCACGGACCCCCGTGGCCCGCGGAATGGGCGCATCATACCGGCAACGCCCAGCTCAATCAGCGCCACGGACAATCCCTGGGGCTTCACTTACCCGCCCACTGTGCTGGTGAGGTAGGTAGGCGCAGGGCGCTCGTCATTGCGACGAGCGCTCAGTGGCCGCGACGCCATTCGTAGACGCCGGCGCACGCGGTGCCGAGCGCGATGCCCGCGCAGTAGCCACCCACGAGGTCGGAGACCCAGTGTCGATCGAGCGCAAAGCGCCCCAAGCCCGAGGCCAGCGCCGCAGCGCTCAGCGGCAGCACTATGGCCGGGGAGGCGACGCCTTCCCGCACGAGCGTATAGCCGCACACGATCGACGCTGCGGTAGTCTCGAGCGCGTGCCCACTGGGGTAGCTCTGCTCACCCGGCTCGCCGCGCCCCGGCGGGGCCTCGCGGTGCGCCATGACACGGTCGAGCAGGCGACTGAGCACAATGGCCCCGAGCGAGCCGCCCGTCACCGTCAAGGCAGCCGCCGTTCGCTGGCGGCGGCGAAAGCTCCACGCCGTGGCGAGCGCTACCGGTAGATGCCCGTACCACTTGCCCAAGGGCCCGCTGACCTCTGCGGCCTTGCGGACGTGGTGATTCGCAGCCCTCAGCGCTCTCTGACGCAGCTTGCGGTCCGCTTTCGATGTCTTCTTGCGGCGCACCCGTTCGCTCACGAGCACGTAGCCGAGGGCGGCGACAGCACTGGTCCCGAACAAGATTGAAGCGCGACTTGTCGACGACGCCATGTCACGCCTCATGCAAGACGCGTGCAGAGGGTGTCCGGCACCATCGTTGGGCTACTCCTCCTCTTCCGCCATGAACCTCGCGGACATGCGGCCCCCCCCGAATCGTCATGCTCGAGAGCTCAACCGCCACGTCGAGCACCACCTGCGACGCCGGTGATTGACGTAGACAGCCGCGGCCCCCAAGCATCTATCATGCAGCAGTCCATCAAGCCGTTTGCAGCGCGGTGTCTCGGTCTCCTGCTCGCGAGCAGCGGGTTGCTCGTCCCGGATCGGGCCGCCGCTCAAGTACCACCGCGATCGCACCACCCTCCCGCGGGCGTCACCGAGCGGGACGACGAGTCAGCGCGTCGCATCGCCGTCCGCGCCGCCGTGGACTTCGGTGGGCTGTTGCCGCTCTACCACCACATCCAGCTTGGCCGCGAGGGTACCGAGCTCGACTACGTGAAGGAAGGCGGTCAGGACGTGATCTTCCCCGTAGCTCGCCTCAGCCTCGAGCTCCGCAACCAGCGCCATCGCGTCACGTTCCTGTATCAGCCGCTGGAATTGAACACCGAGGTCGTGCTCACCCGACCGCTCACGGTGGACGGCCTCACCTTGCCCGAACAAACACCGCTCGACTTGCGCTACGGCTTCCCGTTCTATCGCCTGAGCTACACCTACGACGTAGTCCCCGCTTCCGCGCTGACCGTGGCGCTTGGCGGTTCGTTTCAGCTGCGGGACGCAACCATCACCTTCACGAGCGCGGACGGCAGCGCTCGGCGCACACGACGGGACGTCGGTCCCGTGCCCGCGCTCAAAGCGTTGGCGCGCTACGACGCTCCCTCAGGCTGGTTTGGTGCGCTCGAGGTCGACGGGTTCTACGCGCCCGTACGCTATTTCAACGGCGGCGACTCCGACGTGGAGGGCGCCATCATCGACGCCAACGTACGCGCCGGCTACCGCACGAGCCCGCGGGTCGATACCTTTTTGAGCATGCGCTGGCTCGGCGGCGGTGCCGAGGGAAGCTCGGAGCCCGAGGACTTCAGCGACGGCTACAGCCAAAACTGGCTGCACTTCCTGATCGTCACGCTGGGAGTGGACGTCGCGCTGCTTTGACACGTTATCTGACGCCGCGTGTCCGGCACATCAGTGCGGGCGCTGGCAACTGATGTATCCGCGCTCTTTCTCGGTGGCCGAGCCAAGTAATGTCAGTGCTCGGACCAAGCTCGCAAGGCGCGGAGCTGCGGCGTCTTCTTATGCTGGTGCCCTTCCATGCGCGTGAGAACTTCGTCGAGCAGCCGCACCGCTTCAGCGATGTGCGGGCCCTTGTTGAGCATCACGCATTCGGCGCGACTCGCCATCGCGGCGTCAGTGACCTCGGCACGAGTGGGTAGCCCCTCCTTTGCCAGACCCCCAACACCTGCGTCGCCCAGATCACCGGCACGTGCGCCGCTTCGCAGAGCCACAGTATCTCCTCTTGCATCTCGGCGATGCGCTGAAAGCCGAGCTCGATGGCCAGATCGCCTCGCGCAATCATCACCGCTGTCGGCATCTGACCCGCCGCCTGGACAATCAGGGCCGGCAGGTTCTGCACAGCCCGTTGCGTCTCGATCTTCAAAACCAAGGTGGGTCGCGGCTTGCCCTCGGGCAGCGCGGCAGCGAGCTCTGCGACAAGAGCGTCGACGTCCTGGCTAGTTTGCACGAACGAATAGCCGATCATGTCCGCATGCGTCGCCACGAAGTCGAGGTCCAGCCGATCCTTGTCGGTGAGCGAGGACACGCTGAAGTCGGTCTCGGGGAAGTTCAGCCCTTTGTCCGAGCGGATCCGGTTGCGCTTGCTGGGGACGTGAAGCAGCTCGATGACGGCGCCCTCCGCGCGAAGCTCGACCACTCGGGCAGCGAATCGGCCGTCCTCGATGTAGACAGGCTGGCATACCTGTAGCCCCAAGAGCGGCTCGTGCAGGGTACAGCCGACGACCGAGAGCGGCTCCTTCTTCTTCTTCTTCTTCTCGGCATGCCGGGCCTCGTCCAGCTGGTGCTCGGGTACCAGCAACAAGCGATCGCCGGCTTTGGTGACGTTGCTTCTCTGCCTTGGGCGAGCGGCGCGTACGAACCTTGGGACCAGCGAGATCCATCAGAACCTGCACGGGGTCGGTCCGTCCGAGCTCGTGCTCCGCTCGGCGAAGATTCTGGAGCATGGCCCCCCACACCTCGCGAGTGTCGTGTGCACAGTTGATGCGAACGCAGTCCATGCCGCTCTCCAGGAGCGAGCGGAGCAGATGATGCGTGAGGATGGCTGCGTTGCGGATGCGGCCCAGAGCTGGAGGGAGGAGTGTGGGTCAGCCGCGACGGGCTGCGTCAATCTTGGCGACGTCGATCTTCTGCATCTTCATCATGGCTTCGAAAGCGCGCTTCGCCTCGGCGCCACCCGCGGCAAGCGCCTCGGTGAGCGTGCGCGGGGTGATCTGCCAGGAGAGGCCCCAGCGGTCCTTGCACCAACCGCACTCACTCTCCGTGCCGCCGTTGTCGACGATTGCGTTCCAGTAGCGGTCGGTCTCTTCTTGAGTGTCGGTCGCGATCTGGAAGGAGAAGGCCTCGCTGTGCTTGAACACCGGGCCGCCGTTGAGACCAAGGCAGGGAATCCCGAACACGGTGAACTCCACCGTGAGGATCTCCGCTGCTTTGCCGCCGGGGAAATCACCGGGCGCCTTGTGAACGGCGTTCACTTTGCTGTCCGGGAAGGTAGCGGCGTAGAAGGTCGCGGCCTCGAGGGCGTCTTTGTCGAACCAGAGGCAGATGGTGTTCTTCGGTGTCATCGTGCGTGGCCGTAGCACGCCATCCGAGCGCGCTCCATCTCGAAGAGCTGCGGCGAGGCCCAGGTTTTGCCTCCATACGGTGCCCGCGTTAGCGATCATTGGGGCGCGCCAAACCACGTAGTCAGGGCTTCGTGAAGCCCCTCGTCCGAGCCGCCTCCGACCCATGCGACATGTCCGTCGGGGCGAATCAACACCGCACTCGGCGCAGCGACGGTGCCGAGCACCGGGAGCTCCCACACACCCGCGTATCGACCGTCGACTCGTTGCACCCGGGCCGCCCAGGCAGCGATGTTGAGGGGGGCGCCGAAATTGAGCAACACCGGTCGAGCAGCGTGCAGCAGCGTGAACATGCGCCGTGGGCCACTTTCCGTGACCACCTCCAGATCGGGCATGCGACGGCCAAGCAGCGGGTGGCCGACGCCGAGGTCATAGTGAATGTCCAGGCCAGACATCATCCCAGCGTAGCGTTTGCGAGGCTCTTCTAGCTTCAACAGCTCGGACATCTGCTCGTGCAAGGCCTTGGTGCGTTCGTCGCCGCGGCCGAGCGCGGTCTGCGCCAAGGTGTTCTTGAGCACGCGCGCCGCGATTGGGTGTCGCTCGGCCTGGTAGGTATCGAGCAGGCTGAGCGGCGATGTGCCATTGACCACCTGCGCCAGCTTCCATCCGAGGTTCATGGCGTCCTGGACGCCGGTGTTGAGGCCTTGTCCGCCAGTGGGCGAATGCACGTGCGCCGCGTCGCCTGCCAAGAGCACCCGTCGATCGCGGTACGACGCCGCCTGACGGGCCATGTCGCTGAACCTCGATAGCCAGGTAACGTTGTGCACACCGAAGTCGGTGCCGTAGACGGACCTGAGCGCCTCGCGCAGCTCGTGCAGCGTGGGCTCATCGCCTTGCACCACGTGCGGCTCCACCAGCACGACGCGAACGCGCTTGCCGTCATCCAGCTTACCGATACCGTTGACGCCCCTCTCACCGGCGCGAACGCCCCACGCGGGTTCGTCGGCCATGTCGACCTCGGCGATCAAGTAGCTCACGGAGGCATCCCAACCCGGGAAGGCAATGCCGGCTTTCTTGCGGACGCGGCTGCGACCCCCGTCGCATCCGACGAGGTACTGCGCCTGCAGCAAGTCGCTCTCCGACGTCGTCGAGAGGTCGCTGGACGGGGAGAGCACGATGTCGACGCCGCCGTCGTGCTGGGCCAAGTCCGTCAGCTGGCGTCCGCGGTAAATCGGCACGGAGAGCTCCTCGACACGCTCGGCGAGGAGGCGCTCGATGTGGTTCTGCGACAGCGCGAGGCCGTAGTTATGCCGGGTCGGGAAGTCGCTGATGTCGAGCGGGATCATCGCGAAACCGGTGACCTGCATGAGCTTGCCTGCCGTGAGGAAGCGCTCCGCAATGCCACGCTGATCCAGCACCTCGATGGTGCGCGAATGCAAACCGCCTGCACGGGATCCCGCCAGGTCTTGGCTCACGCGCTGCTCGACGATAGCCACGTCCACACGCAAAAGCGCCAGCTCGGCTGCCAACATCAACCCCGTGGGGCCTCCTCCAGCGATCACCACTGAATGCTTCGTCACGCTCCTCATGATGCAGGACTCTGCTGCAGGACCAGGGGCTTGCCGCAAGCCCCTACCTCTGGCATACGTTC
>DASQDA010000700.1:0-2020 GCA_035634435.1 Polyangiaceae bacterium | reverse complement strand
CGGACACGTAGGTGCCGTTGGGGGACAGATAGAAGTCGTGGGTCTCGTAGCCGGGAATCGAGCACTGCACAACCGAGATGCCTCCCATGTAGCCGCTCGGGCTACCGGCGCCCCGGATCTCTGCGCTGGCGGAGAGCATGTACTTGCCTGCCGGCAGGTCCTTAGAGATCACCATGTCGTAGCCCCCGACCGGCACGTTCGTCGCGCGCCCCGAGTATCCGGCCACGGTCGCTGCGGGCGCAGGCGCACCCTTGGGTCCCGGAGGGCCCGGGGGCCCTTGAGGGCCCGCGGGCAGGACGCCGGGCTTGAAGTCCCGGGTCACGAGCGAGCCGTTCGCGACGTCGCTGCCGGTGATGGAGCTGTTCCTGATGTCCGCACCGCTCAGCGAGCCGTTCTTCACGTTCTTGCCGGTGATGGTGAGCGCGGCGTAGGACGTGCCGCCGAGCGCGATGAACACGGCGGTGGTGGCCATGACGTTGGCGTAGGTCAGGCGAGCGGTCAGCTTGGTCTTCAAGGACTTTGCCTTTCTCTCGGCGGGCGGGCGTGCGACTACGCTGCAAAGTCCCAGGACCGGCGTCACGCGGATGTGGCGTTCATCACACGGAGGGGTGGCAGAGCGGTTGAATGCGGCGGTCTTGAAAACCGTTAACGGGCGAAAGCTCGTTCGAGGGTTCGAATCCCTCCCCCTCCGCTTCACGCATGCAGAGCGGCACATGGGGACCAAGCAACGAGCGCCGCCTGTTGGCGACGCTCGTTCCGGCCCGCCCGCAGCGCGACGGGCCTGCGCCGCACGCTTGAGCACAGTGTCGAGTGTCAGCCCTGAATGCCCGTGATCCGGTTCGCGATCATCTCCGCGTAGCTCTCGGGCATCGTCTGATGGGGCTCGTGTCCGGCGCCCGGGATGGTCTGCCTGGCCGCATGCGGGATGAGGTCCGCCAGCCGATCGACCACCCGTGGGAAAAGCGGGGGGCTCTCGGTGCCGGTTGTGAGCAGCACGGGCCTTTGCAGGCGGCCGAGCGCGCCATCGTCGACCTTCAGCAAGTCGGGATCGTTGAGCTCGTCAAGGAAGGTGGGCGCATTCTCGATGAACGTCGCCTTGGCCTCGGCTGGGAGTGTGTCCCAGCCCCCGGCGCCGAGTGCCACCTCGTCGATGAACTGACGCGCCGCGCCGTCGTGGTCCATCTCCGCGATCCGGTCCGCTACCGCTCCGAAGCTTGCGGTCGCTTGCTCCAGCATCTCCCGGCTCTCGCTGTCGCCGCCGAGCAGGGAGAAGAGTGGCGGCTCGTGGCAGGCGAGCGAGCGAAAGAGGTCTGGGCGCCGGGTGGCCAGTCGCAGGGCGATGTTGCCGCCGTAGGAGTTCGTGACCACGTGTGCCGGGGCGAGGTCGAGTGCTTCGAGCAGGCCGGCCAGGTCGTCCCCGTCCTCATCGACGCTGCCCTGAGTCGACGGGCGCTCGCTGCGGGAGTGACCGCGACGGTCGTAAATGAGGACCTGGAAGGACGCGGCCAGCTCGGCGGCCACTGCCTCCCACTCCATCGCGTTGCCCCACGACCCGTGCACCAACGCCACGGGCTCACCGCTGCCGTGGAGCTCCCAGTGCAGCTTCACGCCATTCGTCTGGATCGCGGTGGTTGTGCTCATTGGCTTGTCTCCTCTTCCTTGCTCGAGTGGGCTGACGCCGATCAAGATCCCGCTGTGGCGGAGAATCCGGTATGCGTGATGGCACGCACCGCACCACCCAAATTCGAGCGCGGCCCCCGCCTAGCGGATGGACCTCAGGGCGTGAGTGGGCGCTGCTCCGAGAGCAGCCGGACCACGCCGGTGCGCGAGCTGAGGCCGAGCTTGGCCAGCACGTTGGACACGTGGCGCTCGACCGTGCGCTCGCTGAGGTGGAGCCGCGCGGCGATCTGAGCGTTGGTGTGGCCCTCACCTACGAGCTCGGCCACCTCACGCTCGCGGGCGCTCAGAACGGCGAGGCGACCGTCGCCCGATGCGCTCGCCGCGCCGGGAGCGACGGCGC
>DASQDA010000699.1:0-12197 GCA_035634435.1 Polyangiaceae bacterium | reverse complement strand
TTTGAGATGGGTGCCGTCGGAGCTGCTGGCGCGCGCGTACCGGCGGGCCCTGCGTGACAGGGGAACCGAGCTTCTGGGCTATGGCTCAGCCGGAGGCGAGCCGCGCCTGCGTCAGGAGGTGGCGGCGCTGGTCGCAAGGCGCCGGGCGGTCGCGGCGCGCGCGGAGAATATTCTCGTGACGCGCGGTAGCCAGATGGCCCTCGATCTGGTCGCTCGCGCGCTGTGTGCTCCCGGCGATGGCGTTGCTGTCGAGGCGCTGGGCTACAAGCCAGCGTGGCAGGCATTCAAGGCGGCGGGCGCACGGCTACTTCCGATCGCGGTTGACCGCCACGGGCTCGTCGTCGAAGACCTGGCGCGTGCTGCGCGACGACAGCCCATTCGCGCCGTCTACGTAACACCTCACCACCAGTACCCGAGCACCGCGGTTCTCTCCCCCGCGCGCCGCATGGCGCTTCTCGAGCTCGCCGCGCGCGAACGCTTCGCCGTCATCGAGGACGACTACGATCACGAGTTTCACTACGAGGGCCGGCCGGTTCTGCCCCTGGCCAGCGCCGATAGCCGCGGAAGCGTGATCTATCTCGGCACTCTAGCCAAGGTGCTGGCGCCGGGACTGCGCCTCGGCTTCGTGGTTGCCCCCGCGCGGCTGGTTGATGAGCTCGCACGGCGGCGTTTCTTCGTCGACCGACAGGGCGATCACGCGATGGAGGCTGCCATTGCGGAGCTCATCGCCGATGGCGAGATCGAGCGTCATGTGCGCAAGATGCGTGGCGTCTACCTGGCTCGGCGTGACGCGCTGGTGAGCGCGATCGAGCGGCACCTGAGCGGGCGGTTCGAGCCCCAGGTGCCGGCCGGCGGTATGGCCCTGTGGGGGCGCGTCCCGGACGAGATCGACATCGAGGGCTGGCAGACGCGCGCGCTCGAGCGGGGCGTTTGGTTTCTGACCGCGCGCGCCTTCACCTTCGACGGCCGCTCGTTGCCGCATGCACGACTTGGCTTCGCAGCGCTCGCGGAATCAGAGCTCGAAGAGGCGGTGCGCCGGCTCGCCGCCGCTTGGCCCAGCGGCAAGCGCAAGCCGCGGGCGAAGGCGCGAGCTTAGCCTGCTGATCGAAGCTCCGAGCCACGTCAGGGGCAAGGCAGCTCGACGCAGAAGCGTGCGCCAGTTGGCTCGTTTGGCTCCACCCAGAGACGCCCCGCGTGGGCGTCCACCGCGAGCTTGCAAAACGTGAGGCCCAGACCATGGCCCACGTGACAGGTCTCACCAAACTCCAGCCGGGTGAAGGGATCGAAGATGCGAAAGCGATCGGACTCCTCGATGCCCGGGCCCGGGTCGGCGACGACGAGCCGCACGCAGCCGTCACCGCGGCGGGCGCTCATGGTGACCGAAGCTGCCGTCGGTGAATACTTGAGCGCGTTGTCGATCAGGTTCTCCAGCACCCGCCGCAGCAGGTCGCGATCCGCCGCGAGCTCGAGGCGCTCGGGCGGGACGTCCACCAGCACGATCTGCTCCTTCAGTCGCGCACGCAGACGCATGGCGCTGGCGACCTCTGCCAAAAAGGGCGCGAGCTCGAGCGGGCCCATGCGGGGCACCAGGCGCCCGTGTTTGGACCTGCCGATGTCCAGCAAGTTCATCACCAGGCGCTGCATGGACAAAGCGCTCGTCTCGATGTCGCTGGTTATCTCGCGCGTGCGCGCGTCGGCCCATGCGGCTTGGCCGAGGAGCGTCGCGTTGAACAGCACGCCCATGAGCGGTCCCTTGAGGTCATGCACCAGGAGCTCCGTGAGCATGTCCTTCTCACGCTGCACCCGCTCGATTTCGTGCCTCAGGCTTTGCACTCCGGTCGCGGGCTCGTCTGCCGCCGAGGAGCTGGGCAGGGTGGGCCGCGACTGGCAGAGCTGGCGCAGCTCCGCGAGACCACGCCGCAGCTCGAGCTCGCCTTCCACCTGCCGCGCGAGCCCCTCGAGGATGCGAAGCTCGCGCGGAGCGAGCTCGCGCGCCACGCGGTCCATCACGCACAGGGTTCCGAGCGCGCAGCCCTCGGGGGAGACCAGCGGCACACCGGCATAGAAGCGGATGTGCGTTTCGCCGGTCACGAAGCTGTTATCGGCAAACCGCGGATCCGAGCACGCGTCGGAGACCACGAAGGTGCCAGGAGTGGTGATGGCGTGCGCGCAAAAGGCCACTTCTCGCGGCGTGTGCGGCAGCTCCATGCCGACGCGAGCCTTGAACCACTGTCGCGCGTCGTCGACCAGCGAGATGAGCGCTACTGGCATCGCGCAGATCTCGGCCGCTAACCGGGTGATGTTGTCGAACGCCTCCTCCGGGGCGGTGTCGAGCACGCGGTAGCTCCGCAAGACCTCGACCCGACGCTGCTCGTCATCGATCAGCCGTGATTCCATTGCCCCTCACGAGCCTACAGCGAAACCTGGGGACGCACACCTGTTCCGAGCGCAAGCGGCGCCGCCCTCTGCCACGATCTCTCGCAGCTTGTGCTAGGGGGTAGGTGGATGGAGGTGGAAGCGCTCAGGACGCAGAGCCCGCTGCTCGAGACCACGAGGCTTTCGCTGTGCCTGCCGAGCGCGCCGCTGGCGGCCGAGCTCAGCGCGTACCACCTGCGCAACGAGGCACATTTCGCGCCCTACGTGGCCCGGTACCCTGCCGGTTATCATTCCGCCGAGGCCTGGTATGAACGTGCGGCCGAGCAGGTCCAGCGTTGCGCGCGCGGCGAAGGGTTGCACCTCTTGCTGTTCCCACGCGGTGGCGGCTCGCTGCTCGGCGAGATCAACTTCACGAACGTGATTGGACGTGCGTTCCAGGCCGCTTACCTCGGCTACAAGCTGGACCGCGCCGCCGTGGGCAAAGGGCTCATGTACGAGGCGCTGAGCGCTGCCATTCCGTTTGCGTGCGAGCGGTTGAAGCTCCACCGCGTCATGGCCAACTTCATGCCGACCAACGCACGAAGCGCCAGCGTGCTCAAGCGACTGGGGTTCGGCATCGAAGGCTACGCCCGTGAGTACTTGCTGCTCGACGGCGAGTGGAAGGACCACGTGCTCACTTCGCTCATCAATCCAGACTGGCGCGCCGACCCCGACGTCTGAAAACCCGCGGCGGCGGGCCGACCTTGATGCTGACGTGATACCGAGGAGTAGCCGCTGCCGAGCGGCGTCCTGACGCGAGGCGCGCCGTTCGGCTCGAAGCGAGGCGCGCCGCTCTTGGTCGGCGTGCGCCTGCGACGAGCGGAGCAGTGCGGGCAGGCGCGGTGGCGCGCGGGACACGGGGGCAGTGGCTGCGCTCACGTCACGATTTGCCGACCAGCGCGCCCTTTTCCGGGTGGCCCGCCGCAGGCAGGGTAGAGGGCCTGTCTAGTTGGCTGAACAGCAGGAGTTTCGCCGCTCTGTGCCGCGTTTCAAGAAGAGCTACGCCTCCGCCGTGGCGCTGGACTACGCTCGGCATCGAGCCACGCCGCAGCATGATGGGCCCACCGCAACCAGAGCAACCCGAGCAGCGCTTCGTTTCCACACCCAATCAACGCCGTGCCCTCGGGGTGTTCGCCCTGGCCGCCACCATAGCGTTGATCTGGCTGTCGCTACCGGTTTCTTCGGGGTTGTTCCTGGGCACGCTGTTGGCCTTCTCGCTCCTGCGTTTCCACGAGCGGGTTGCGGAACGTCTGGGTCACAGCGTGTCCGCGGTGTTGCTGGCCGTTGGCTCCGGCTTGGCCACCATCGGTGGGCTCCTCTTGCTCTTGTACTTCGTGGTGGTGCGCGGGATCGTCGCGGCCAGCGAGCTCGCGAGCGGCTTTCAACCCGAAGGACCAGTGCGAAAGTGGCTGACGAACGTGGAAGCTGCGACGAAAGATTCGCCCTTTGGTGTGATCGACATCAGCGGACGCATCCGGGCAATGGCGGCTGACGCCGCTTCGAAGCTGACCGATTGGATTGCCGCGGTGGCGGGCGCCACGTTCAGCGCCACGTTGACGCTGTTCTTCACGATGATGACGACGTTCTTCGTGTTGCGGCACTGGACCGAGATCCTGGAGCGCGCCGAGCGCATGCTGCCGCTGCACCCGATGCACACGCGCGTGGTGCTCACGGAGTTTCAGAAGGTTGGCAAGGAAGTATTCATCGGGACCATGCTGACCGGCGTGATCCAGGGCCTGCTGGCAGCCGTGGGCTACCAGATCGCCGGTGCGCCCGAAGTAGCTTTGCTGGCAGCGCTGACGACGATCGCGTCGTTGGTGCCTGCAGTGGGCACTTTGCTGGTCTGGGTTCCGGTGGGTGTGGGACTGATCATCTCGGGTCGGGTTGGAGCGGGTGTTTTTTTGCTGCTGTGGGGAGCTCTGATCGTGGGGGTGTTGTCCGACTACTTCATCCGTCCCAAGCTGGTGGGCGGCGGTGGGCACGTGCCGACGCTGCTCACCTTCATCTCCTTGTTCGGCGGCGTGGAGGTGTTCGGCCTGCTGGGGCTGATCGTTGGTCCCGTGATCGCCGCAGTGGCGCTGGCGCTGCTACGCACCTACGACCGCGAGATGTGTGGCCCGCTTCCCGTCGTCGAGTTCGAGTCGAATACGGAGCTGGGCCCCGAGTCCATCGGCCGGATCACTTTGAGTGCCCGCCGCTCGTGGACGCCCCCACCACCGAAGTCGCGTCCCTGACGTGCGTTGGCTACAGGGGAACCGGAGGCGGCGTCGCGGGCGTGCTCGCGGGGAGCTGCGGGCGCTGAACATAGTCGCTGGGTATTTTCCCGGTGAGCGCCCAGAGCCACAGCACGATCGAGCTGAGCCCAGCGCCTGCACGTGCTCCGATGCGTCGATCGACGGCCTGGGGGGGGCAGACGCGGGAGACCGCTACGGCAAGTAGCATCCTTGGGTGAGGGCAAGTGGCCCCGCAAGCTGCCCCTCACAAATGTCGGATCAGGGCAGCTCCACCGGCTCGAACACCGCTGCACGGTCGGTATCGCCCTTGCCGAGCTGACCCGCCGCGTTTTCCCCGGCGCACACCACCCTGCCGTCGCGCCGCAGCGCGCAAGTGAAGAAGCTGCCGACCGAAACTGCCGCAAAGCCGCCGCCCGCCCGGGTTGGCGAGCGCCGTAATTGCAGATCTCCCACTCCGAGCTGCCCTTCCACATTGCGTCCCCAGCAGTAGAGGTCGAACGCAACGTCGCGCGCGCAGGTGTGGAAGATGTGAGCGCTGAGGGCTACCCAGGTGCTCGCAGCTCCGACCGGTGAGGGCGCTTCGACCCTGTTTGCTTCGATGCCCAGCGGAAAGCCTCCGTCGATGTTCTCACCCCAGCACCACAAGGAGCCATTCGCCTTGAGCGCGCAAGTGTGATGTTGCCCGGCATCGACGGAGCGCCAATCGCTGTCCGTCCCGACGCGCGTCGGTTCTCGGACTTGGCCCCCGGCTGCCGTGCCGAGCTCCGAACGAGTATTGCGGCCCCAGCACCACAGGCTGCGGTCGGCGCGAATGCCGCAGGTGTGGCCCTGACCCGTGTCGACACTCTGAAAGGTGCCGGGCACCCTGACTGGCGAAAGCTTGTCCGTGGCGCGCTCAGCGTCGTCGTCGCGCGGGGGAAAGGGGTCAGCCTGACCCAGCTCACCCTCGCTGTTCTGGCCCCAACACCAGAGCGAAGCGTCGGCGAGCAACGCACACACGTGAGCAAAGCTGCTGGCGATGGCCGTGGCCCGCGCAGGGAGTATGACCGGCGCCGGGAGCAACGAAGCGACACGCGTACCAACGCCCAGTTGGCCGCGGTCGTTCAAGCCCCAGCAGTAAACCCTTCCGAGCTCGTCGAGCGAGCAGGTGTGCCGATCCGCGGCCGTCACTTGCCGCACGGCGACTTCGAGGGCCACGAATGTCGGCGTTCGGCGCTCGTTCACGTCTCCCACGCCAAGCTGGCCCCGCTGGTTGGCTCCCCAGCAGGCGACCTGCCCCGAGTACAACGCACAGGCGTGTGTGTGGCCGGCGCTGACCGCGCTGGCCGCCAGCGCTGGCAGCTCGGGGTCGCTGGGCCCATCGCCGCTGGCGGCTGGGCCGAGAACCTCGCCTGTCTCGACGCAGCCAGCAAAGCAGAGCAGCAGGGCAACCGGCAGGGAGGCGACGGCGCGCATCAGAACTCCACTCGCATTCCGGCTTGGGCTCCGAGCTCGAGGCCCGAGACGGCGCTGACGACCGCGCCCCGGTCGGTAGCGGCGAGGGCGCGCAGCGGGGCTCCGGCGCTGACGCCCAGCTCGAGCCCGAGGGGGCCTGCGATGCGGGCTGCGGCGCCCAGCCCCGTCCGAGCGTAAGCACACAGCCCACTGAGCTCCGCCTCCGCTCGGCCTGCGTCGGCATCACCCCGAAAGCGTACCCACGTCGCGCGCGCGCCTCCCAGGACCGCCACCTCCACGCGCTGGGTGTCGACGAGCAAATATCCGATCTGCGCTGCCGCGCCGGCGGCGGAGGCGAGCACGCGACCGTCGGGCGCGGTGACCACCAGAGCCTCGCGCGCGCCCACCAGGAGCTCGAGCTGCCAGCGCGGCGCGAGCGCCAAGGTCAGCGCGGCGTCCGCACCCAGGTGAGTCTGTCCGCCTGCATAGTGCTCTGCGGCGGCGCGAACACCGACGTGGAAGGGGTGTTCGCGCGGCACGGAGATCGTGCTCTGTACGACGCGCGCTACCTCGGGCGGCGCGCGCCGCGCGGGGCGGCGGGCACGCTGAATGGCGAGCTCCACCCAGCTGGCGCGCAGCAGCTCATCGACGGCCAAGGCGACGGCGAAGGCGCGCCCATCGCGCGGAACGGCCGAGAGATCCACATTACGAGTGAGCCGCTTCTCCGTGAGGCTGTCACGCACTTCGACGCTCACCCCCACCCGATTCGCCGCTGGTTGCGCGATGCGAACGGCGGCGATGGCGGCTCGCGGTGGTCCTTCGCCCGCCAGACACACATCGATGTCGCCTGCAGCCAGCCCGGCGCGAAAGTCCTCCACGACCCGTGTCTCGAGATCCGCGAGGCCCGCGCCTTGGAAGGCAACACTGACCCACGGCTTATCGGAGCGGCCGCAGTCGGCTCCGACATCGACGCTCCAGAGCAGACCGCCCAGCAAGACCCACCAGCCGCACCAGCGCAGCGCCACGCAAACACTTTTGCGCCGTTCCGCTCCCCTGCGCAACTCAGGCACCTCAGCGACGGGGGGAGGGAGCGTCGAGCGCGCGACAGTGCGTGGAAACGGCGGTGGCATGAACCCCCGCCGGGAAGCTCTTGATGTAAGCCGTCTGCGCTTCCCGGCAGCGCTCGTGGGCTCCCATGGCGTCGAAAGCACGGACGAGGCGGGCCATGGCGTCTTCGCGAATACCGGCGTCTTTCGCGAGAGCCGCGGCTTGCCGCAACGCCTGCACCGCTCCCGCCAGATTGCCCAGCCGATCCATGCGCAAGCGGCCCAGCTCGAACGCGGCGAGGCCCGCTCGTGCATCGCCCGGATGCGTTGCCAGCAAGAGCTCGTAGGCCGACGCCGCCTCGCCAATGTTCCCCGAACGCCGGGCAGCATTCGCGTGGTCGAGCAATTCGCGCGCGCTCTTGCTTTGCAGGCTGGGGGAGGGTCGGGGGTCGTTGTGCGGTGAGCTGCCGACCCTCGCGCCGCGGGCCGCCTCGCTGGGCGTGCGTGGGCTGTCAGCGGGCAAAGCCTCGCTGGGTGGCGTTGCGGGCGAGCCCGGCGCGAGCGCTCGATCGACCGGCGGCTGCAGCGGCGCGAGCACTGGCGCCTTGCTCGTGCTGGGTCGAATACCACCGGACCAGCGCTCTCCTGCAACCAGACGGCGGGGCAAACCGGCACCGTGCGGGGGACGCACCTCGACGGAGCCCCGCTGAACTTCGACCGAGACGCGATCGTCGGCCGGGATCAGCTCCACGCTGAAGCGCGTCCCAGTGACGCGGACCTCCACGCCATTGGCCAACACGCTGAAGCGGCGCTGCTTGTCGGGGACGACGTCACACTCCACGCGGCCCTGGGTCAGGCGAAGCTCCGTTGCCTGCGGGGTACGCCTGCTGACCTCGACGCGGGTATGAGCCGCGAGCTGCAACCGCGAGCCATCCTCGAGATCCAGCGCCCGCGCAGTGTTCGTCGTGGCCAGGGTTGCTTTTTCCGTCGAGGAACCGGCGCCCGATCTGAGCTGAGTGAACCCCAGCCAGCCAATCGCGAGGCAAGCAAAGACGACGCCGACGCTGACAAGCCTTGCAAACCAGGGTGAGCGCAGGCGCCCCCGCGTGGCCAGCTGCTCTGAAACCCGCTCCCAGATGCGCGCCACGCGGACCGACGAAACATCGCTGGAGACATGCGGGCCAAGCGGAGGTTTGCCGTTCATTGCGCCCTCACAACCTCTGCCGCGCGCGCGATAGCCGCGCTTGTACCGCGCTCAAGCGGCGTTTGACCGTGGCCACACTGAGGCCCATCGAGGCGGCGATCTCGGCGATCTCCATGCCTTCGACGCGTCGCAACACGAGGGCCATGCGCTCCTCCACGGGCAGGCGCTCGAGCATTGCGTAGACCGCGCGCAGCTCGGCGGCAACGTCCGGAGGCGTATTCGGCGCCACGATCAGATCCAGGTCGACGGGGGCTGCACGGTAGAGCCCCAGCCGTGCGAGCAGACGGCGTTTGCGCAGACGCTTGAAGGCCGTGCGCACGACGATGGAGCCAATCCAGGAGCCAAAGGCCTGCGGATTGTCCAGCGTGTGCAGTCGATCGATCGCGTACACGAAGACGTCTTGCACGAGATCGTCGGCGTCGTCCCGGTCTACCAGCATGCGCTGGGACATGGCGATGACCATGCGCGCATAGCGCTGGTACAACGCTTCTTGAGCCCAGGCCTCGCCCGCCCGTGCGGCAGTCACCAGCACGGCGTCGGTCGGGGCAGCGCCCGACTGGGACACGCGCGACTCCGTTACCACTGCAAGCCATCGTAAGCTCCGCACGCCGTCGCACCAACCCCGAGCGGAAAAAAAGCACCAGGCCAGACCAGCCGCGGGCAGGGAGGGGGCTGCACTGTCGGATATCTCCCCCGATGTGTGGCAAAGGCCTCAAGGTGGAATGGGGCGGGGTTTTCAGCCGCGGATGCCAGGAAGAACCTGGCCCACGCTTGTCAGGTCGTAGTCGACCGCCCACGCGTCCGCGGACCGCCCACTGACGCTGGTGGAACCATAACCCGGTTGACCTGCCCGTTCGTAGTCGGCGGGAGCAAGGCCCATGGCCTGAAGGGCAGTGACCAGGAACTGATTGTGCGGAACGCCTCGAATGACGTTGCCGTCCTCCTGAGAAAAATACGCACGACCTTCCCAGTCGATGTAGTCGAGGTACCGGCCCGGTTTGATGAAACCGCCGGCGCTGCCCGCCAGCAGGCAAGGCACGCTGTAACCGATGTGATTGAAGCCGAGCTCGTTGCCCCAGTAGACCAGCGAGTTGTCGAGGTAAGTACTATCGGAAGTCTCCTTCACGTCCAGCTTGGTGAGCAGCTTGGCGAAGATCTCCGTAGCGATCCACTGGTTGATGCCCGCCAAGATACGCCGCGAATTTGCATTCGCGAAGTCGTGGGCCAGACCGTGCCAGGTGCCACCACTGGCGTCCTCGGAGTGATAGTAGCCGGTGAGCGCAGGGTCCGCAGCGTTGGGGCCGGGGCCGAGCGCCTTGTGTACACCTAGCGTGACGACTCGCGTGCGGTCGCACATGATCGCTGCGGCCACGACGTCCAGGAAGAGATTCCACTTAGTGGTGATGTCGCTGGTGTTCAACCCCGTGTTGTTGGTGAGCGATTGCGGGGTCGCCGGCGCGGTACACGACAGCGTCGGGGTCACCGTCAACTTCGCCTGGAGCTCGGTGACCAGCGTGATGTAGCGGTCGAGCAGCTGCTTGTCTTCGGCGGATAAGCGGGTGCTCTGTCGGAGCCGCGTGTATTCTTGAAACACGCGGTCGACGAGCAGCTTGTCGCGGTCGGCGGAGGGCATGTTTCCAGGCGCCGGAGCGGGCGTGGTCCCGAAGACGTCGTTGAAGGCCTCCAGCGGGTTCGTTCGCGCCTTGAGCTGCTGGACTGCCCCAGCCGCGCTACCAAGGCTCGAATAAGACATGGAGTCGGTGACGCCCTGCGATAGGTGCAACGAGCGGAGCCCGGGCGTGCCGGCATAGACTTTGGGCGAATACGCCATAACCTGATCGATGGTCGGCACGTCCATCAGACCATCGGCGTCGCACGGCGTCGCGGACGTGCACGACGAGAAGTTGCCGAGCAGCCCCCCGTAGTTGTGGTTGACCGACGGCAAGAAATCCAAGCCTCGGATCAGCGTCAGCTTGGCTGCAAACGGGTTGAGCGCCGGCCCGAGGATCCCCGAGATGCCCTGCGCACCAGCGAAATCGCCGAGCGGGGCCCAGGTATAATTCGCACCAGCGACCAGCTTCTGGGTGAGCAGGGTAGTGCCGTCGGCTTTGCTTCCCGTGTACTTGCTGTTCTTCAGCACGTAGCCGTTGCCCGCCAGACGCGGATACCACTCTTTGATCAGCTGTGTGCTGAAGGACTTGAGCACGATGAAGCGTTTCGGCGCTGCGGCGGCTTGCCCGTACGCGGCACGCGGGGCGAGTGACTCGAGGAACGGCAGCGCGAGTAGCGCGCCCGCGGCTCCCCGCAGGAGAGCGCGCCGCGTCGGGCGCGGAGTGGACGATGCATGGTCTCGGTTCATGGACTTGCGACTTTCCTTTGGCGGAAGCCAGCTGCGAGGGCAATTCGGCGAAACACACCAGCCAGCGCGGCGTCGGGGCTCACGAGATCCTTGCGCATGGCATCGAAGGCACAGGCGTCGTCGCTGTCGCGCACCGGATCGCGGCGAAGCGCGTAGCGGAAGTAGTGAGCGGAAAGGCACGCCTCGATCTTGCCGCTCTCGAGCAGCAGCTGGTTCAGCTCGGCAGGGCCGCTCACCTTGCGGCGAGGGCCGTCACCGATCTGAAGCTCCGCGGTAGTGTCGAGTGGCAGGGTCGCAACGAGCTCGCCGGTTTGCTCATCGAAGACCTTCTCGCTGGTGCGGAAGCGGCCGAGGGAGTCGAAGGCCTCGAGCACGTAGCCGATGTCGCTAAAAGCTGCATGGCAGCCGACGCACAGCGCGTTGCCATCCACCTTTGCTGCGTAGCGCTCGCGCGTGGTGAGCGCCGTGCTCGGCGGCGGAGCGTCGAGTGAGCCATCGGGAAGGCTGTTCGGATCGGGCTGCGGCAGATCATCACACAAGATCGAACGGCGGATCAGCGAGCCGCGATGGAACGGGTTGGTGGTTTCCAGCGTCGAGCCGAGCAGCGCCGCTCGCTGCAGTAGACCGCTGCGGGTACCGGCTTCGACGCTGGGATAGGCTCCGCTGCCGGTCCATGCGGGGACTCCGTAGAGCCGAGCCAGATCGGGCGAACGGGTCACGGAGACGGTGGAGGTCATCAAGCCTTGAAAGCTACGTGGCTCCTTCCAGGTGTAGAGCTCGGTGAGGTCCCGCATTTCTTGCACCATGTCCGCCCAGTGATCGTGGCCGGCGACGCCCACCAGCTCGCCCTCGGCGAGCGCCTGAAACGCGGGACGATCCGCCGCGAAGCCCGTGAACGACTCGAAGCGCAACCACTCGTTCCAGAACTGCCAGATGCTTTGCTGCGTGCGCGCGTCCGCGAACACACGGGTGAGCTGCGTCTCGAAGCCCGCAGCCGTGGCGAGCGAGCCATCTTCGGCTGCCGCGAGCAGCGCATCGTCCGGCAGCGTCTGCCAGAACGTGTACGAGAGGCGAGAGGCGACCTCGAAAGCATCAAGCTTGAAATAGTCGTCGCGGCCCGCGATCGGATCGCCTTCGAGCTCCAGATGATTGACGAAGCGGGGTGACATCAGCATCACGACGATGACGTTCCGCAGCGCCTCCGCGGCATTTGCCGCCTTGGGGGAGGAGCCCTGAGCCACGTCCTTGAGCTCGGTGAGCTCGCTCGCGCTCAGTGGTCGCCGGAACGCGCGGCGCCCGAACGTCTTCAGGAATGTATCCAGGCAGTTCGCGGCAAGGGGTGTGGCGGTGGCGCAGTTGCCGGCGAGCGCGGTCAGGCGTGCGTTGCTCTCGGTGGCTGCGTCGCCGACCCCGGTGGCCACATCGAAATAGGCCTTCACGTGGTCCGATGAAATGCGTTTGTCGAGGCCCCGGAAGGCCTGGGTGCTGTCCTCCGGAAGGGCGGC
>DASQDA010000698.1:0-2087 GCA_035634435.1 Polyangiaceae bacterium | reverse complement strand
GCATCCGAATGGCTTCCGTGCGCGCTGTGGGCGCGCCCTGCGGCAGAACGCTCGGCCATGCCTCGTGTGCCACCGACCTGAGGACGCTTCCCTCCAGCAGTGCCGCTAGTACATCGGCCCGGGAGTGCCGCTTGGGTTGATGCACGCCCAAGAGGGTGACCACGAGGTAGGCGCCTGTCGTTACATCGGATGTGTCAGACCCTCAGGAAGTAGGGGTCCGATGCGGAGAGCACGGCCGAACCGAGCTCGGTAGACTCGCACGTCTGCGAATCCGGCCGCGAACCCCGTCCGCGTCATTACGCAAAGCGCTACCGGGCAGCCAAATCCCCGCGCTCCAAATGCTTGCCGCTTTCTTTGGACCACCTCAAAATAGCGCTACAGATACCCGAACCCCCGGGCCTCGCGCCACCGCAGTCGCAATCCCCTTGCATGACAGTTCAGCGCACGGGTATAGCGGCAGAACGTCGGACTGGTCCCGGTCCACGCCGAAGGAGGCAGTAGGTGAAGGAGCTTGTCCGGTACCTTTTCGAGAACCTGTACTTCGATTTCCAGGGCGATATCACGATGGAAAAGGTACGGGAGTTCTTGCGCGAGGACGAAAGTCCGGACGCTCGTGCCCTCTTATCCAAAATCATCGAGGAGAGGGGTGTCGACGACCTCCTCATTACCCTGGCAGATTGTCTGAAGGAGCACATCCGCACGGGTGTGAGCGAGCAGATCATTCGCGATCAACTCGCAACGTACACCGATAGCTGAACGTCTCCGTGGTACTCGATTACCCGAGTGTGATCGCATCTTAGCAACTATCCCTGGAGATCTCGGCCACCTGCTTGGTTTCGCTGCGCTTCCGGTGCTCACGTACACGCGTACGTCGCTCGCCGGTTCTCGCTCGAGGGGGGCATCTGGCCCGAGCTTTCCAGGGGTCTCACGTCCGTGCTGACGAGCCGCGAGCAGCCGAGCTTCGTGGCAGTCGTGAAGCGGAGAGCGTTCCGTCTGCTCGCGCTTCTAGCGGCACTAGGTGCATGTGACACGCGGACTGGCGCCCTGGACCCAGCTCACGGGCCAGCACTGCGCGTGCTGTCGACCTCGCCGGCGGACGGTGAGGGTGCCGACTGCGCGCGGGACGATCTCGCGTGCGGCGTGCCACTCGACGCCGAAATCCGCATCCAATTCAATCGGCCGTTGCTCCCGGCGAGCGCCGTGCGCCAATCGATTCGCATCTACACGGGCACTCCGGCCAACGGCGCTCCCTTTCTAACGCCCACCTACGACGTCTTGACGCGCCAGCTGAGGTTCCGACTGAACGGACGGCTGCAGAGCAAGGCGCTATATCGAGCCGAGCTCCTGGTCGCGGGCTCGCCTGCTGAGCCGGGCCTGCGCGCCTTCGACGGCGCGTTGCTGCGCGAAGGGCCCGCGCCGCTGAGCTGGAGCTTCATGACCTCGGGTCAGCTCGCTCCGGTGCCCGAGCCGGCGCCACCCGCCCTACCTGAGCCCACGTGTGACGACATCTCCGCACTGCTGAGCACCAATTGCGCGAGCGGCTGCTGCCACGGCGCCGACGAGCCGCCCTTCGGCTTACGACTCGACGGCAAAGAAGGGTTGCTCGGCACCGCCATCAACCACGTTGCACGCGAGACCGAGACGGGGAACGCGGTGGGCGTCACGTACGTAAATCCAGCGCGCTTCGGCGTCGGCATGCCCATCATCGCGCCCGGAGCCCCGGCGAACAGCTACCTGATTTACAAGCTGCTGCTCAAGCCGGAGAACTTCGGCCCCTGCGTGGCGGAGGCGTGCGGGCCCTTTCAAGCGCTCGCGGATGATGCCGGCTGTTTGCCTCTGGACGAGGCGGAGAGCACGCGACTGCGCGAGTGGTTCGTTCAGGGGGAGCCAATGCCGCTGGGCTGGGGGCGGGGAGCCAGCTGCGAAAACGTTCCCGTGGACCGCCACCTGGACTGCGGCACGCTGCGGGCACTGACCCGCTGGATAGATACCGGCGCCCACTGCCCCTGAACCCGCCCGGCCGCGCGCCACCCCTTCGGAGCCGAGCTCTCCTCTGCCATCCGAGTTGACTCTCGCGCTTTTTCGTG
>DASQDA010000697.1:0-2644 GCA_035634435.1 Polyangiaceae bacterium | reverse complement strand
AACGGCGGCGCCTCGGGAACCAACGCAGTTAAAGGCGGCGCCTCGGGAACCAACGCAGGCAATGGCGGCGCCATGGGACCCAACGCAGGCAATGGCGGCGCCATGGGACCCAACGCAGGCAATGGCGGCGCGACCAATCCTGTAGCGGGCAACGGCGGAACAACCGGCGGCAGCGGTGGGGCCAGCACTGGCGGGGCGGTTAGCGTCGATCACCCAATCGTGATTCCGGGCGGCAGCAGATTCGGGCAGCCGATCGCTGGCAGCGGCATGTCCACGAGCCACACGGAGATCCCGCTGACCATCGGCGGAGACGCCTACCGCGTGAAACCGAACCCGTGGGGCGGCGCGGTTCAAAGTCTCGCCGCGGGGAACGGCAAGGTCTTCGAGTTGCTCTCCGTGACCGGCGCCGGAGCCAACCCGTGGGACGTCATCTCTTATCCTTCGGTGTACAAGGGCGGCTCCTACGGCGGGGGCTCCACAGCCAACAGCGGCATGCCAGCAATGATTTCCGCCATTCGCGGTGTGTATACGGGCATGAAAACCAACGCCTCATCCATTAGCTACAACGGCAACACCACTTATGACGTGTATTTCACCAATGCCAGAGACTACAGCGCTGGCGGGGCACCCACCGTCTATTTGATGGTGTGGTTCCACGCGAACGCGCTCAATCCCATCAATGGCGTTGGAGAAGGGTGGGATTGCATTACCAAAGAGCCGACGTACATCGAAGCCTGTACTACTCGGGGGACCATCATGGTGGGCGGCAAAACATTCTACCGCTTCATCGGCGACAATGGCGAAGCCCCCGTGATCAGCTACGCCCCCGTCACCAGGTTCGACGAATGGGAGTTCGACTTGAAAGTGTTCATCGATGACGCGGTGGCGCAAGGCGTCCTCACCCCCAGCATGTACCTGCAAAGCATTCAGGCGGGGTTCGAGCTGGCGGCGAACGGCGCTGGGCTGAAAATTACCGACTTCTACGCAGACGTCGAGTGAGCTCGACGCCATGCGTGCGATCGTGGCCGAATCGAAGCACCCGTGGTGGGTGGTGCTCACGACAATCGGCCTTATCGCGGTCTTAGCCGTTGCGAGCACTAGCAGTGCACGTTTGTCCATCCCGCGCGCTGGGTGAATGGTTTGAAACGCGCCCCCAGCAGCACGCACGCTGAAACGAACCCTGTGGGCAGAAAGCATGGCGCCGCTCGATACCGCCTCCAGGTCGCTGCGCGCAACTAGCCGAGAGGCGCAATCATGGCGGCGGTTTTTCGTTGGCGTCGGCGCCAGGCGCGTTAAGCTGCTCGCCATGCGCCGAACCTTAGCGACTTCGTTAGCCGTGCTCTTCAGTGTTGGAATGTTTGCAGCGGGCTGCGGCGACGACGACCCGGGGGACGATGGAACGTCGGGCGCGGGCGGCACGCCAGCGGCCGGCGGAGGAGCAGGCGGAACGAGCGGTGGGGGAGCGACTTCCGGCGGAACCGCCGGGCTCTCGGGCGGCATCGGTGCTGCGGGTGCCGGGGCTGCTGCGGGCGCTGGCGGAGGAGCGGGTGGCGAGGGCGGCCAAGGCGGAGCGCCGGCGGACGACGGGCTCCAATGCCGCGTGCTCAGCGCGTTGTGTGCCGTCGACAGTGCGGTGGCCGCAGTGCAGGAGTGTAACGAGCTGGGGCGCGCTGCTGACGCGGGCGCGTGTCGTCAGAATCTGCAGCGCTGCGTGCCCCTCTGTACGGCAGACGAGCCGGAGCCAGGGGAAGGTGGCGCAGGAGGTATGAGCGGCGCAGGCGGGGGCGGCGGCGCCGCCGAGCCTCTCGTTTCACCGTATTGCATCGCGCTTGGTGAGCTGTGTCATGCGGTCGATGAGGGGGAAGGCACCGCTCACGAGTGTCACGAGATCGGTCACCGGGGCGAACCTCGCACGTGCGTGATCAACTTCGAGAGCTGCGCGCGCTTCTGTCTCGATGCGCTCGACGCGCCTCCCTCTAGCGGCGGCGCTGGAGGAAGCAGTGGCTCAGGTGGTTCCGGCGGCGCACGCTGATTCGCGCGCTCGTCGCGGCGACGGCTGTGGGAAAGCACTTCACGCAGCCGTACTGGACGCGCGGCCTTAACGGGCAATGACGTCGTGAACGTCGCCTTGCGCCCGTGAGTTAGCTGGAGCCGCGCCGATCGCCGCGCGCCGAGTCGTGAAGAGGCGAGCTCGCCCTGGCTCGGTCGTGGTCACGTCGGGCGCGTCGTTGAGCGGTGGCCGGCGCGGTGGGCGCGACGCGCTGTGGCGCGCGCGTCTGCGCTAGCGACGGCCTACGTCGAACAGCGCGCTCGTCCCAGCGGGTTGCCCCCCTCGTCTACCCCGGGCTTCGCCCTCGGTCAGGTCCAGCTCCCGGCACAATGGGCCGCGACAGCCTCACAGGGGAAGCGCGCGTGAAGGTTCGTCACGTGCTCGCCTCTAATGCAACATGACGACCTCGCACCTGATCAAGCCCGCGTTCCTGGCGGCGTCCCTGCTCTTCTTGCTGCCCGCCTGCGGCGCGGCGCCGGAGGGCGAGCTGGAACCAGTCGCTTCAGATGGGGAAGCGCTGACGCTCAACAACGACCCCGAACAGCTCATCGTTTATAGCCAGAACATGGCGCAGTTCGGTACGCGCGGCGTGGC
>DASQDA010000696.1:0-5464 GCA_035634435.1 Polyangiaceae bacterium | reverse complement strand
GGCTCACGCTCATCGTGCGTTGCAGCGACGCAGCGCTCGACGTGTATCGTCACGACGGTACGCCCGTGCTCGAGAGTGAGCGCGACGAGGCGGGCCGCTCCATCGGCTACCTCTCACTCAACGATAGCTTCGTGGTCTCGCGGCGTGCGCGAAAGTCGGATGCGGTGTTCGGCCTCGGCCAGAAGACGGGCGCGTTCGACCGCCGTGGACGGAGCTTCGTCCTCTGGAACCTCGACGTGCTCGCGCCCAACGCCCTGCGCCAGAATCGACTCTTCGAGCGCGACCTGAACGCGAGCGGCAAGAGCCCCGACTTCGATCCCTACTACACGACGATACCCTTCTTTCAGCACGCCAGAGAGGCGGGTGACGGTCTGGCGGTGGCGGGTTTCTTCGTGGACAACGCTTACAAGGCCAACTTCGACCTGACGCAGCCAGAGCTCATTCGCTTTCAGTTCTGGGGCGGTCAGTACACCGAATACGTCTTCGCCGGGCCCGACCTGCCGTCCATCCTCGAGGCTTACACCTTCATCACCGGACGCATGCGTCTACCGCCCGTGTATGCACTGGGACACCACCAGTGCCGCTGGCACGACTACACTCAGGACGACGTGGTCGCGCTCGGGCGGCGCTATCGCAAAAGCGAGCTTCCTTGTGACGTGCTGTGGCTCGACATCGGCCACATGGACGGCTACCGCGTCTTCAGCTGGCATCCGCAGCGGTTTCCCGATGTGCCGAGGCTCCTGACGGAGCTCGAGCGCGAGCGCTTCCGCTGCATCACCATCGTGGATCCAGGAGTGAAGTACGAAGCGGGATATGCGCTGTTCGAAGAGGGCCGCAGCCGCGATCTATTTTGCAAGACAGAGTCAGGACAAGTTTACAGCGGCGAGGTCTGGCCCGGACGCACCGCGTTCCCCGACTTTTCCAAGGCAGAGACGCGCGGGTGGTGGGCGGAGCTCAACGCTGCCCACGTGGGCCTCGGTCTCGCCGGCGTGTGGAACGACATGAACGAGCCGGCCACGGGGGACGTCGATCCGTTCGCGATGCGCTTCGATCGCGACGGGGCGAACCATCCGCACGAGCGCTACCACAACCAGTATGGGCTGCTGATGGCCCTGGCGACCGAGCAAGGCCTGCTCTCGGGGAGGCCCGAACAGCGTCCCTTCATCCTGAGCCGCGCTGGCTTTGCCGGTATCCAGCGCGTCGCTGCCCAGTGGCTGGGTGATAACTGCTCCAGCTGGGAGCACTTGGTGCTCGGCTTGCCCATGGCCTTCGGCATGGGTGTGTCGGGACAGGCCTTCATCGGCGCTGATATCCCCGGTTTTTCGAGCAACGCCACTCCCGAGCTTGCCGCACGTTGGTTCGAGTACGGAGCGTTGACGCCATTCTGTCGCTGCCACAATGAGCGCGGCAACCAAGACCACTACCCGTGGTCGTTCGGCCAGGACGTGGAGCGGGTCGCCCGCGCTGCGCTACGCCTTCGCTATCAGCTGCTTCCCTATCTGTACGCCTGCTTTTTGCGAACTGCTGCCAGCGGTGAGCCCGTACAGCGGCCCATGGTTTGGGACTTCCCGAACGACGGCGACGCCCGTACGCGGGACGATCAGTACCTGCTTGGCCCCGCCTTGCTGGTCGCACCCGTGCTGACGCAAGGCGCGCGCGAGCGCTGGCTCCATTTGCCCGCAGGCACCTGGTACGACTGGCACTCGGGGGACAAGCACGTGGGGCCTAGTCGATTGCACGTCGCGGCGCCGCTCGGCCGCACGCCGCTGTTTGCCCGGGGAGGTTTCGTGGTGCCGCTGTGGAACCCCGCTCCCGCCAGCACCTTCGGCTTTTTTCCGGACAGCATCGAGCTGCACGTGTTCGTACCCGACACCGACGGCACGCAGCTGAGCGTTTTGTATGAAGACGATGGCGTGACCCTCTCGCACCTGACCGGGCGCTACTTGCGCACGGACATCGAGCTGACACGGCGGGCGCGCCAGCTACTGCTGCGTGCGACGGTCGCGGGCGGGGGCTACCCGGAACACCGCAGAGCCGAGCTTCGTCTCGTCTTCCACGGGCTCACGAGCGCCCAAGTACGGTTGCGAGGCGCCTGGCACCCGCTCGTGAACGGCACCCTGACGCTCGCCAACAGCGGCCAGGACTTCGAGCTCAGCGTCGAGCTTTGAGCGCACGCAGCGCAACCGGCTGGGGGAGACCAGCTGATTGACGCACGCCGCCTGCACGCGCGGTCGGCGGACCGGGCGCGCCGGCCTTGCAGATTTGTTTGAACGGTTCGGCCTCGCGGGGGCACCGACTGCCGCAACCCAGGATGAGCTGAGTCGGCAAGCGCAAAGCGTTGCCTGACCCGCTGCTCCTGGGCAGACGCGGCGCATCCGGCGCGCTGTACGGAGGAAGGTTACGTGCGCTCGCAACTCAATCTCACACGCACGCTCGCACTGTTGCTTGGGCTCACCTCGCCGGCAGTGGCTCAGGAGTCGCCGCCCAGCGACAGCGCACCACGAGCGCAACGCGACAACGAAGGCGCTATGGGAGCCGATGCCGACCCCGAGCTCGATGCGGAGCTCGAGACGTTCGAAGCAACGGCAGAGATCGAGGCCCCTGCGCGTGAGGTGACGCGGCGCACCGTCGCGCAGAGCACGGTGCGCCGGGTGGCGGGCACGCGCGGCGACGTGCTGCGTGGCATCGAGCTGATGCCCGGCGTTGCTCGTACCTCGCTCGGCGCCGGCGCGCCGATCTTGCGCGGCGCGGGGTTCAACGAGAGCGCCACGCTATTGAACGGCACACCCGTCCCCTTTCTCTACCACTTCGGCGGCCTCACCAGCTTCTTGAGCTCGCGTCTGGTGTCCGATCTCGATCTGTACCCGGGCAACTTCTCCAGCCGTTACGGGCGTGTGTCCGGGGGTATTCTGGAAGTGCGGGCGCGGGACCCGGACAGTCCGCGCGTGCGTGCGGCGGTGGACCTCAGTCTCATCGATAGCGCGCTCTACGTCGAGGCGCCGCTCGGCAGCGCCACCAACGTCGCGGGCGCCGTGCGCCGCAGCAACATCGACTTTTTCTTCGAGAACTTCGTACCCGAAGACTCCTACTCCATCGTTGCAGCGCCTACCTACTATGATTATCAGCTGTTCGCGGTCCATCGCCTGAGCGTCGACACGCGCTTGCGGCTGCTCAGCTACGGCAGCCGCGACGCCATCGAGCTCTTCTTCGCCGAGCCTTCGCACGAGGATCCGCAACTGGCCGGCAGCGTGGGGGGCAACATCGCATTCCACCGCGTCGCGCTCGAGCTGGAGCACGAGTCCGCGCAGGGCTTCTCCGCAAACGCGAGCGCCACGCTGGGCAAGCTCGATATCGTGCAACGTATCGGTCCGCTCCGACAGATCTTCGATGGCCACGAGCTGTATGCCCGCGGCGAGGTGAGCGTCGAGCTTCATCCCACCCTGCGCTTGACCAGCGGGCTGGACTTCGCAGGCTTGTTGTACGACGGCCGTTACCATGGCCCGCCGCCGGGACAGCTGGAGGGGGATCCGCACGACAATGATCCCATCGCATCGCAGCAGACGGTCTCGGCAGAGGAAGTGGGGATCCTGGCCGCGCAGCCCGCGGCGTACGTGGAGCTCGGTTACCGCCCGTTGCCCGAGGTCGCTCTCATGCCAGGGGTCCGCGTCGACTACACGGGTCAGCTGGATCACTGGAGCATCGACCCACGTCTTTCTGCTCGCTACGAGCTGAGCGAGGCGACGACGCTCAAGTCTGGCGTCGGAGTGTTCACTCAAGTACCCGAGGTGTGGCAATCGCTCGCTGCCGTCGGCAACCCCAACATCGAGCCTTCCCGGGCGCTGCAATTCAGCGCAGGCGTCGAGCATCGTTTCGGAGCCCTGGTCAAGGTCGGGCTCGAGGGCTTTTACAAGCGGCTTCAGCACACCATCGTGGCAACCCCGAACCGCGAGGCGCCGCACTACGAGAACACGGGCCGTGGCCGCATCTATGGCGGAGAGCTCGCAAGCGAGGCGCACTGGGCGGAGGGCTCGTTCGCCTATCTTGCGTACACGCTCTCGCGCAGCGAGCGCCAGGACGGGAGGAATACCGCCTTTCGCCTGTTCGATCAGGATCAGACTCACGTGCTCTCGCTGGCATTCAGTCAGGACCTGGGTCGAGGCTGGGAGGTGGGTGCACGCTTCCGCGTCGTCAGCGGCAACCCGATCACTCCGGTGACGGGCAGCGTCTACGACGCGCGGACCGGGGTGTACCTGCCTTTGTACGGCACGGTGAATAGCCGACGCGACCCCACCTTTCATCAGCTCGATCTCAGGGTCGAGAAAAACTGGCAGGTCGGACCGCTGCTGCTGGGCGCCTACCTGGACGTGCAGAACGCCTACAACGCGGACAACCCGGAAGGAGCGCGCTACAGCTACGACTACAGCGAGCGCGAAGCCATCACTGGGTTGCCGCTGTTTCCAAATCTTGGCCTGAAAGGCGAGCTTTGATGACGATCTCTCAGCGCCTTGCGGGCGCGGCAGGCAGCTTGTCGCTACTCGTTTGCTCGTGCTCCGACCCGCTGAAGCCAGCGCAGCTCGTCAGTGAGCTGCGCTTGATCGGCGCCCGCATCGAAGTGGAAGGCGACCCTGAGCGGGCCGCGCCGTTCCCCGGCGAGCGTGCCACCGTTCGCTTGCTGTTGGCTGCTCCCGAGGTCGAGCCGGTTCACGGCTTTTCCCTGTGGGTCTGCGCCGCTGCTGCTGGTTACGTGGGTGCTCCACGCTGTGCAGGTCCACCGCTGGGTTCCGCTCGCAGTAGCGAGCCTGGGAGCGCCGCACCGGAGCTCAGCTTCCAGCTGCCGAGTGACTTCGATGTGGAGGCCAACCCTCGCCTGGCTATGCTTGGCGTCGTCTGCGAGGCTGGCATGGCGCTGGCGGACGGTGAGTACGGCTCGTGCGAAGGCTCCGCCGAGCCCCTGCGCGTCGCGCTGGAGGTGAGCTTGCCCCGCGGCGACGACATCAATCACAACCCCGCGTTCGTCGCGCAGCCGCTCGCCATTGACGGCGTGGTCTGGCACGCCCCGCCAGCAGCCGGCCGGAGCTGCGACGATGGGACGCTACCCGCAGTGCGAGCCGGCTCGGGGAGGCACGCTATCGAGGTCACCGTGGAGGCGGCTTCGCGCGAGCCCTTGCCTCGCGAGCTCGCCGTCGACCCTGGCGAGGAAAGCCTGCGCCTGGCTCACTTTGCGACGGCGGGCGACCTGGAGCGTCCCTTCTCGAGCGTCCCCCCGGGTGCGGAGGCGCTCAGCCTCTCGTGGCACGCGCCCGCGAGCGTCGACCCAGCGGCGTCGCTGGTTCGCTTCTGGTTCGTCCTACGGGACGGGCGCGGCGGCAGCGCATTCGTCCAGCGCGCTCTGTGCGTGGTGCCCTGAGAATCAACCTCAACCTTCGCGAGACATCAAAATGGATTTAACCGTTCGCCTCAGTGG
>DASQDA010000695.1:0-2555 GCA_035634435.1 Polyangiaceae bacterium | reverse complement strand
CGCCTGGCTGGCAGACCCTGCGGCGCCGTGCCGGAACGCGCGCTGAGCGAGCAGTTGCTCTACCCCGGCCGCTGTGACGCCATCGATCCAGCCGCGCCTCCGGATGGCGGCTCATTGATCGTGGACGTCGTCCGAACTGGCGCCTTTGCCACGGACGTCATTGCGAGGGTTCGACCGCCCGCGCGGGAGGCGTCGAGTCCGGGTGAGCCCTATCAGCCTGCAATTTCTGCTGGGCTTCCCGAGCGAGTTTTTCTGCCCGTTCGCGGCGACACGACGCTGCATTGGGCCGACCTCGATGAGCAGGGCAACATCCACTGCGGTCAGGAGCTGAACGGCGGCGCGTGCGACGGCGCGCACCGGGCAGGAGACGACCCCGATGAGGAGAACACTCGTGGCTTGCGTCTGGCGCCCGAGCCCTTCGCCATCGACGCGACCGAGTTTGGCGACGCCCTGCTGGTCAGCAACCAAGCCAGTGGGCAGGTCTCGCTCTTTTACAATGATTGGTCCGCGCTAGGCCCCAGGCTGCAGTTTGCACTCGGCGATCTGCCAGCCCGCCCGGTCGGCATCGCGTCGTTGCCATTGCCGGGCTCGGTCACGGCTACGGGTAGCGATTTCCCTCCAGGTTTTCTCGTCACGTTCCGCAGTGCTCCAGAGGTGCATCTCATCCGTTACTTCGCGGATGCGGAGGCCAGTCCGGACCGCCCTTACCTCACGCGACCGCGCGCCACGGCCATCCATATAAACTCCGTGGGCAGCGATTCGCGCGGCATCGCTGTGGACGCGTCGGCTCGTCGCAGTGCCGAGCTGGAGTGTGCGACATCCGCTGGGGTGCTAGCCACGTGTGCCTCCGATCGGCGTTGCGTCAATGGGCTCGACGCCGCGGTGCGCACTGCATATCTCGGCTGCTTGAATGCGGTCGCTGCGACACCGCTCGACGTGTTCGTCGCAAACCGCAGCCCGTCCTCGCTGCTGATCGGCCGCACAACGCCCGCCGCCAACGCGCTGCAGAGCACCGAGCTCCCCGCTTTTTACGACAGCATCCCGCTGACCCTCGGTCCTTCACGTGTCCACGTCGCTCAGGTGATCGTCGGCACGGCAGCCGATGGGCAGCCGCTGTTCGAACGGCGCGTGCTGGTGGTGTGCTTCGACTCGCGTCGAGTTTTCGTCTACGACCCGACGCGGCGTCGCATTGAGACCGAAATTGCCACCGGCCGCGGGCCTCACGCCCTGGCGTTCGATCAGCCGCATGGGCTTTTGTTCGTGGGACACTTTACCGACTCTTTCATCGGAGTCGTGAGCTTGGATCGGCGCTTCCCGCACACCTACGGCAAGGTGCTCGCGACGGTTGGCAAGCCGACTCCGCCGAGGGCGTCGAAGTGAAGGTCGTCAATATGTTTTGGAATCTCCATGCGCCCTGGCGCTCTGGTCGCCCGCTCCGCGCGGGCTTGCTGCTCGCCACGCTCGCTTGCAGCACGGCGTGCAACGACCAGACGGTGACGGTGCAGCTGCACCCCCTGCGGGCGAGCGGTGACGTCACTTATATCTGTCGCTCCACGACCGACGATCCGTCGCTCGACTATGCCGGCCGGAAGAACCGCGGTGCGCCGCTCGCCGAGTGCAATCCCGGCACCATTGCTCCCAACGAGCAAGATCTGATCGCGCTCGTGACGCAGACCAGCACCGGCGAGGTGGCGCTCATCAACGTTCCGCTCGACCCCGACTCCCAGCGCGATGATGAAGGGCTCATCGACGTGGACCCTTCCACGCCCAACTTCAACTTCCTGAGGGTCGGCGAGCGTCCGGGTGACATTGTGTCCACGCCCGGTGGGAAGGCCAGCTTCGTCGCGGTGGGTGAGGTGGGCAAGCCGGGTATCTATGGCCTGCCGACCTCCTGCTTGGGCGCCCCCCAGGAGGGCGAGACGCGGCGCGATCTGACCACCTGGCCAGCGTGCTCACTGCCGACAACGCCGGGCGCCATGGCCGTGCTGGTGGATCGGGAGCTGACCGCGGACGGTGCACCGTTCGGCGCTTGTGACCGCTCCTTGGGTGAGGAGGAAGCGACGCCGATCGCTGCCACCGACGCCCGCGAGTGTCCGGCAGACCTCACCTCCGAGGGTGGCGAGCGCGGCCGACGTAAGCTCGTGGTGGCATTGCCGGACTACGGCTCCGTCGCTGTGATCGACGCTCAGTGGTTGCTCGACCGTGAGCCCGGCACGTTCGAAGCGTGTCGCTTCGAGGCGGAGTACCCCTTGCGCGTCGAGCTGCCCGCGGCTCGACCTGCCCAGGCCATCCCCGAGGATCTCGGGTCCGCCGCTGAGGGCACGTTGCCGGTGCCACCGCCGCCGCCGGCGTTCTCGGCGCGTCCAGCGGGATTTGCCCTGGCCGACGACCGGCTCTTCGTGAGCGACGAAACCGCCCCCGTGGTGCATGTGCTCGACGTGACGGACCCGTGTGCCGTGGTGGAGACGCCACCCTTGTTGCCCACCTCATTCGACGCTCCCAATCGCGTCGTGACGACCTCGCGCGTTGCGGCCAGCCCACTCACGCCCAGTGGC
>DASQDA010000694.1:0-2518 GCA_035634435.1 Polyangiaceae bacterium | reverse complement strand
CAAGCAACGCGGCATTGCCTTCGTCCTGGTGCTCGGTGCGCTCACGATCCTGACCGTGATGCTGACCGAGCTGCAAGATCAAAGCTCGGCCGAGTTCGGCAGCGCGCTCTCCTCGCGTGACGCGCTGGTGGCCGAATACGCTGCCAAGAGCGCGCTCAACCTATCGCGGCTGCTCATCGCGTCCGAGCCGACGATCCGCAATGCGCTCGGCCCCATCCTCGCCATGATGATGCGTGGTGAGCGGCCCCAGATCCCCGTTTGGGAGTTCTCCGATCAGGTGCTCGGCGCCTTCAATGACAGCAGCGGCACGGAGGCGTTCGCCAGCTTCTCGGGCCTCGACATGCGCCAGGGCAAAAACCTGGGCCTCGGCAACGGGGCGTCGTTCGAGGTGAAGATCGTCGATGAAGACGCCAAGATCAACGTCAACCTGGCCGCTCGCAACAACGACTTTTTGCAGCAGCTGCTGGTGCAACAGCTCTCCGCGCTGACCTTTGGTCCGCAATACGACCCCCTGTTCGAGAGCCGCGACGCCGACGGCAACTTCTCCGATCGACAGGCTATCTGCTCCGCGCTGATCGACTGGGCCGACTCCAAGCAGGACACGACGTTGTGTGACCCGACCGTGACCACCGCGCAGGAGATGCCCGCGGAGGACTCCTACTACGAGCTGCTCCCCAGGCCCTACTCGCGCAAAAACGCCGGCTTCGACAGCCTGCAAGAGTTGCGGCGGGTGCGCGGCATGGGCGACGACTTCTGGGCTACGTTCGTCGACCCCGATCCGGAGCGTCCAGACAAACGCGTCGTAACGGTTTGGGGCGCGTCCCAAGGCATCAACATCAACACCGCGGCGCCGCAGACGTTGCTGGCTCTGGTCTGCAGTCTGGCCGTCCCCAATACGCGTCTGTGTATCGACCCGCTCGAGATGCAGAAGTTTTTGACGGTGGTGACCATGGCGCGCGGCTTCACCGCCGGCGCACCGGCCTTTTCCTCGCCCAAGGCCTTCATCAACGCGCTACAAGGCAAGGGCATGTTGGGCCCCTTGCTGACGGCGGCGGGGCTCGAGCCCGTGGTGCTTGCCTCGCCGAGTCAGGCGATGGACCGCATGACCACGGAAAGCAAGGTCTTCTCCATCTACGCCACCGGCCGAGTGAAGTCTGGCAAGCGTGAGACGCGACTACAACTTCACGCTGTCGTCGACTACCGCGGCGCGCCCCCGCCACCAGAAGCGCCCGTGCTCGACCCGAATGGCACCCAGACGCCGGCCAATCCCCCCGCAAACCCCGACCCAAACGCCACCACTCCCACCGACCCCGATTCCGCCGGCCTGACGCGCGCTCTGGCGCCGAGCCCCGCCGGAAACGTGGTTTACTTTCGGATCAACTGACATGGCGCGATTTCTCGGACTCGATATAGGTGCTCGCTACGTGCGTGTCGCATTGCTGGCGACCAGCTACCGGCGCATGAGCGTCGAACGGCTCGAAGAGGTACCGATCGCGAGCCCGGACGAGGTTGCGTCCGCCGTCACTTTGGCGACCAGCCACCTTCTCGCGCATCTCGACGGCGTGGCCACCGCCATCGATGGTGAGCTCACCTTCGTGCATCGACTGACGCTCCCGGCAACGGCCACCAAGCAGCTGGCGGAGGTGTTGCCGTTCGAGATCGAGGCGCAGGTGCCCGTGGATCTGGAAGAGCTCGTCTACGACCATCGTCTGTTGCCCCGTGCCAATAACCAGGCGCCCGTGTCGGTCCTGGTTGCTGCCGCCCGGATCGAGCACGTGCGAGCACGCATCGAGCTCGTGAGGGCTGCGATGGGTCGGGAGCCCGATCGCGTGGCTTGCGGCTCGATAGCGCTCGCCAATCTCGCCGTGCTGTCGCCTGCGCTACGCGTTCCTGGGCCGGTCGTGCTGGTAGATCTGGATGGCTTCCGCACGGAGGTGACCTTGATCGCCGCGGGACAGGCGCTCGCGGTGCGCACCTTGTCGCGGGGCGTCGAAGGATTGCCGGCGTCGGCGCCGGCCCTTGCGGCCGAGCTGCGGCAAACCTTGCTGGCGTGGGGTACGCACCATGGTGGGGACGTGGAGGTCGCGTACCTCGTGGGCGGCGGCGCCGCCGCAGACGGAGCGGAGCGCTTTCTGGAGCACGAGCTGGGCGTCCCCGTGCGGCCAATGCCTGCGGTGCAGCTCGAGGGCGCAACCCCCGAGCTGGCGGCAGCTATCCCTCGTTATGCAAAGGCAGTGGCGCTGGCGCTTGCCGCGGCAGGGCGCGGCCACGACGTCGATCTGCGCCGGGGGCCGCTGGCTTTCCAGCGCGGGTTCGGCTTTCTCAAGGAGAAGGCGCCACTGCTCGTGGGACTTGGCGCAGCCACCCTGGTGAGCTTTCTGTTTGCAACCTGGGCGGAGGTGCGGGCGCTCGGGCGCGAGAACGCAGTCCTGGTCGATGAGCTGGCGCTCCAGAGCAAACAGATACTCGGCGAGGAAGCCCGCGACGCGGAGACCGCCCTTGCCTTGCTGGAGAAGGC
>DASQDA010000693.1:0-6184 GCA_035634435.1 Polyangiaceae bacterium | reverse complement strand
GAGCGCGTGCTCGGTAAGTGGCTGGCGACGCGCAAGGCCCGCGAGCAGACGGTCTTGGCGAGCAAGGGACGATTCCGGACCGCCGATGGCACCAATGGCACCGGCGTGTCGCGGCTGCGCATTATGCGAGCGCTCGACGCGAGCTTGAGCCGGCTCGGCACCGACCGCATCGATCTGTACCAGATCCACATGCAGGACCTGCGCACTCCCGAAGAAGAGCTGTTGCGGGCCCTGGACGATGCGATCAAAGCCGGGAAGATCGTTTACGTCGGCTGCTCGAACTACGCGGCGTACCGCCTTATGGAGTCCCTGTGGACCAGCGACAAGCGCAACTTGAACCGCTTCGTGACACTTCAGGCGCAATACAACCTGGTCACGCGCGAGCTGGAACGTGAGCACGTCCCGCTATGCCTTCGGCACGGACTCGGCATTCTTCCGTGGTCGCCGCTGGCAGCGGGGTTGCTGACGGGCAAGTACCGAAAGAATCAAGCCCCGCCGACTGGTTCGCGATTGGAGAAGTGGAAGGATCGGTACAAGTCCTTCGACAATGAACGCAACTGGCGCATCGTGGACGCGCTCGTGGGGGTCGCCGACGAAGTCGAGCGGCCCGCCAGTCAAGTCGCCCTGGCGTGGTTGCTGGGTCAGAGCGCAGTTTCGTCCGTGATCTTCGGCGCCCGAAATTTGGTGCAGCTCGATGAGAACGTTGGTGCCGCAGAGCTGACGCTGTCCGAGGCGCAGCGCAGCCGGCTGGAGCAGGCCAGCTCGTTCGAGCTTGGCTACCCGTACGACTTCATCAAGAACATCGACGGGGCCTGGTAGGTCAGCTGAGCGAGCGTGAACCGACGCGGCTCCACCGGGCGGAAGCCGCGTCGCTTCGCTGCTAGGCGAGGCCCAGGGCGCCGCCGCCGGCTCAGCCGGTCTTGCGGGCAGTCTTCTTGGCAGGAGCCTTCTTCTTCGCGGTGCGGCGTTGCGAAGGCGCCGTCTTGGTGGCACCCGCTAGGACCTGCTCCAGGTTTTCGTGAAGGGGCCCGCGGAAGTCTTCGGCAAGCGCCTCTTCGAAGCGGGCCAGCATCTGGACGCCGAGCTCCTCGAGACGTTCCTTGCCGAGCGCCTTTTCCACCTTGGGGAAGAACTCGCTTTCTTCCTCTTCGATGTGGTGCTCGAGCAACTCTTTGAGCACGGTACACTTGAACTCGAAGTCTTCTTCGCCCTGCGCCTGGTCAGCCTGATAGAGGCTGAACTCCACCACGCCGTGCTCGACGAGCGCTTCACCGAGTAGGTCGTTCATGCCCATCCCCTCCTCACAAGCGGGATAGAAGAGCTCCCGTTCGATGGCATCGTGCGCGACCACGTTTGCGGCAATTTCCTCGAAAATCTCATTCTTCGCGTTGTCGTTCTTCGCGCTCTCGATCTTCTTGAAGAGGTCCTTGACCTCCTTGTGTTGCTTCTTGAGTATGTCCGTAGCCTTCATTCGTCGCTCGACCTTCGCCATGGTGTGCTCGCCAAGCACATGCCGTACCAATGTGCCGCGGACCCCGTCACGTCCGACACAGCAGCGTAAAACCGGCTGTGCAGGCGCGTGCAATCGGTGGAACGACTGTCGCGGAGCGTAGAAGGCGCGCAAAAACGCCACTCTGCGGCGCTCTTGGAGGCGACGTCCCGCGCTCGACGTTCGTCCGACGCTCTGGGCTCAAACGCATGAAGCCGGGTAGCGTCGCTAACCCGGCTTCGTGCTTGGACTACTAATGAAGTAGCGCCTGTGCGTGGCGCTTGACTCAGGCGGAACGCGCCGCCACCGGCGGCGCGCCGTCCTCGCCTCCAACGGCTTTGAGCACCGCTCGTGCCCAGCGTCGCACGCTGCTTGGACTGCCACGCGCGGGTTCCATGGCTAGCGCTGGATTCAGCGCAAACCAGGAGAACGCGCCTTCCGCCTCGCTGACCCGTGCGAAGCGACGCGTCAGCCACGTATCGCACCAGGCAACGAGCTCTCTGTCGTCGCTGGCAATGCCCAGCTCCCACAACATACGCACCAGATCGATCCCGTGCCTCACGCCCAGGAGCGTGGTGCGGTACGACATCTCCTTGTTGAGCATCCGGTCGACGATTCCCTCACGGAAAATCGAGACCAGATAGCTCATGGTTGCTCTGTCCACACAGCCAAAGTTGCGGGACTCGACGAGCTGCTCCAGCTTCGGCAGGGCCTCCGCCGCGTCGTCCGCGATCTGCGCCATCGCGTAGCCCGGCGGAGTCGCGTGGAGGCGCTCCGCCTCGGCCCTGGTTTGGACCGAAGCGGAACGCTCCGCCTGCACCAACTCGTGGAACGTAGCTGCGATCAGCTCTCGTGACGGAGAAGACGTACGCGCGAACACGGTTCAGACTCCAACGCGAGTCCGACCACGCATTCCGAGCAGTGCCAGCACGACGAGGGCACCGATCACGCTACCAATGATACCGGCGGGGTGAATACGTGTGGCTTCGTTGTTGCTGATGAGGCTGCCTACGAAGCCGCCCAGCAACGAACCGACGACACCGACGACCATCGTCATCAGAATGCTCATGCTCTGGCGACCCGGCATGATGGCGCGCGCGAGAAATCCGACGATTACACCGAACAAGAGAAACAGCAGAATACCCATGGTGGAACCTCCACAACGCAGAACTGCAAGCGGGATGCCACCTTCCCAGTGCTCGCCGCAGGTCGCCCCGGCCTCGCTGAAATCGGCCGATTTTTCGCCGCGTCGGTGAGTGTCTCAATCCGGTCCGCGTTCAGCGATACCTCGTCACTGTGGTCATTCCACTCAAATGCCTCGGTCGTGGCGGATTGGTTCGCGCAGCGGCGGGACCACACCCCAGCACTGAGAGCTGGGTCCCTGCATGGCGCGCCGCCAGTGAGCGCCGCACGCCGGGTACCAGGCCGTGAAGGTCGACGAAAGGCGCTACGCTTGGGGTGCCTTGCAGTTCCTCGTACTCGCTCTTGCCCTATTGGTGACGGCGGTCGCGCTCGGCCTCCGCTGGTTGAACTTGCGTCACCTCGCCCGCAACGCGCACGTGGTACCCGCGGAGCTACGAAGCAGCGTGGACCCGGAAACGCTCGCCGGGATGGCGCGCTACAGCGCCGAGCGGGGGCGTTTCGGCATCTTCACCTCGCTGGTTGCGCGCTTGGCGCTGCTCGCGTGCCTCTACCTCGGCCCGCTCGGCATGCTGGACCGCTGGGTCGTGGCGACCACCGACTCCACCGTCAAGCAGGGTGTGCTGTTCGCGCTCGCGTTCAGCATCGTGGCGGCCGTGGTGAATGTGCCGTTCGAGCTCTACGCGACCTTCCGCCTGGAGGCGCGGCACGGCTTCAACCGAACGACGCCGGGGTTGTGGTGGAGCGACTGGCTGAAGGGCTTCGCGCTTTCGCTGCTGTTCACCGCCGCCATGGCGGCTGCCGCGCTGCTCCTCGTAACCTGGAGCCCGCAACGCTGGTGGCTCTGGGTGTGGGCGTTGCTGACCGCCTTCACCCTGCTGATGATGATTGTCTCCCCCTACGTCATCGAGCCGCTGTTCTTCAAGTTGACGCCACTGCGCGTCGAGGGTCTCGAGCAGCAGGTGCGCGCATTGGCAGAACGCGGCGGAGTGCAGGTCAGCCGTGTGCTGCAGATGGATGCGTCACGCCGCAGCAGCCACTCGAACGCCTACTTCACGGGCATCGGACCGGTCAAGCGCGTGGTGCTGTTCGATACGCTCCTGGCCCGCATGACACACAGCCAGATCCTGGCCGTGCTCGCGCACGAGCTCGGCCACTGGAAGCGCCGCCACATCCTGCAACGCCTGCTCATGGGGCAGCTGCTGACGCTGGCCGGTTGCTACTTTGCGTACGTGCTGATCGGCTGGCCCCACTTGCCCGCCCTCGTGGGTCTCGAGAGCGCTTCATTGCCGGCGCGCGTCACCATCGTTGCGTTCGTCGCCGCGCTGCTCCAGTTCCCCTTGACGCCTTTGTTCAGCGCCTGGTCACGCCATCACGAACGCGAAGCGGACGATTTTGCGCGCGAGCTCACCGGTAAGCCGGAGGATCTAGCCAGCGCTTTGGTCCAGCTCGCTCGCGACAACCTTTCCAACTTGCACCCACACCCAGCTTACGCCGCCTTCTACGCCTCACACCCGCCGATGGTAGAGCGCATTCGGCGGCTGCGCGGCGCGCCCAGCGCTGAGGGCGCGTAGCCCGCGCTAGCTCGAGATGGCGATGCGCGGGGCCGGAGCACGGCGCTCCACCCACTCGCGATTGACGTGCGGGATGTCTTCCAGCAAACGACGCGTCACTTCGCTGGTGGGTGACTGCGTGACCGCGTCCGGCGGGCCCTGCTCCACGATCTTGCCTTGGTGCATGATGTAAATGGAGTCGGACACGTAGTAGGCGAGCCCGATATCGTGCGTCACGAAGACAATGGTCATCTGCAGCTCTTCCTTGAGCTTCATCAGATAGTCCAGGATGCTGGCGCGACTGCAAGCGTCCACCATCGAGGTGGGCTCGTCGGCGATCAACACCTGCGGCTTCAGAATGAAGATGCGGGCCAGCAGCATGCGTTGCATCTGCCCGCCGGATAGCTCGAAGGGATACTTGCCGTCGATCTCGCGGGGTTTGATGTTCACGGCCAGCAGCGCTTGGTCGACGCGCTCTTCCATTTCCGCGTCGGCAGGCTTCGTCTTGAAAAGCTGAAAAGAGCTCTTCAGCTGGGCGCGGATGGTGAAGAACTGGTTGAAGGCCGAGAAGGGATCCTGGAACACGGCCTGGACGTGCCGCCAGTGCTCCCGCGCGTCGGCTTCATGCGCGATGGGCTTGCCGTTGAACAGCAGCTCACCACTGGTCGGAGTCTCGAGGCGCAGCAGCATCTTCGCGAGCACGGTCTTGCCGCAGCCGGATTGGCCCACGAGCGAGATGATCTCGCGGTCGCGAATCTTGAAGGTTACGTGGTCGACGGCGCTGACGCTGCGCTTGCCATGGCCGAAGATCTTCGTCAGGTCGCGAGCTTCGAACTTGAATTGATCAGGTGGCATACTTGCACCTCACGTCGCGCTCTCCGACGAGGCGCAGCAGTTGTCGAGTCTCGGGGCAGTCGGGTCTGACTACGGGGCAGCGCTCGGCGAAGCGACAGCCTTTGATGGGCTTGGCGAGATTGGGCGGCGCGCCTTCGATGGCCACGGGCTTGCGACTGCGCTGACCAGGCTCCGCGCTCAACATGGAGCCCATCAAGGCGCGCGTGTAGGGCATGCGCGCGTCGTAGATGATCTGCTCGGTCGTGCCCACCTCGACGAACTCGCCGGCGTACATCACGGCAATCGAGCTCGAGACGTGCCGCAGGAGCGGCAGCTCGTGCGTGATGAACAGCATGCTCGAGATGATCTTCTGATCCATCAGCTCGAACAGCAGCCGGATGACGGACTTCTGTGTGGAGACGTCGAGGGCGGAGGTTGGCTCGTCCGCGATGACGACCCTTGGGTTCAGTAGCGTCGAGATGCCGATCACGACCCGCTGCTTCATGCCGGCGGGAAGCTGCACTGGGTAGGCGTCCAGCACTTGTTTGGGATCGAGACCGATACGCTCGAAGCGCTGCCGCAGGCGATCGTTGATGTCCTTCTTGTCCGCCTTCTCGTCGTGGCTGAGGATCATGTCCGCGGCCATGTCCTTGATCTTGCGGGTGGGGTTCAAGGAGTTCAGCGCGCCCTGGGGGATCATGGCGATCTTGCGGCCAAGGACCTGCTTGCGGTTCTCCTCCAGGCTCATGCCGACGATGCTCTCGCCGCAGATGCGAACGTCGCCCGAGCTGCGGAAGAGCGGCGTGATGTAGAGGCCCATGCAACCGCTGACGAGGGTCGTCTTGCCGCAGCCAGATTCGCCAGCGATGCCGAGGATCTCGCCTTCCTGCAGCTGGAACGAGACGCCGTCCACGGCCTGGACGCGGGTGCCAAAGCGGGTGAGGTAGTGAACGCGGAGGTCTTGAACTTCGAGAACGGCCGACATCGCTCAGTTCCTGAGGCGTGGATTGAACACGCCTTCCATCGACGTATTGATCACGTACAGCGCGAAGGCGATGACCGTCACGAGCACCATCGCGGGCACGAACGCCCACCACGCGCCGTCGGTCAACGCCTCGTTCCGGATCGCTTCATTGAGAATCTTGCCCAGGGAGATCGAGTCATAGGG
>DASQDA010000692.1:0-6699 GCA_035634435.1 Polyangiaceae bacterium | reverse complement strand
GGCCTTGCAGAGTCGCCGCGGCCGCACTGACGCGCAGCAGCGCGCTGGTTACCTCGTGGCGCCCCACACACCGGCGGTGCACCCTCGTCAGTCGAGCAGGGCTAGGAGCTCGACGCGGGCAGCCTGGCGTAAGCTCAAGTTGGCGGGACGGTTGCTCCCGTATCGTGGTAGCTTGCTGCGGCGTGCCATGACAGCACCTGGCGCCTTGAGCGTCTCGAGCATTTTGGTCCGGGCGCTCCTGGAGATCACGGAAGCAGCGGGTGTGCCTCGCGAGCGGCTGCTGCAAGGAAGCTCCATTGAGCCGCGCTCGCTGCAGGACACGGCTCAGCGCTTCGAGCTTGCAACCTTCGAGCAGCTGCAAATCCGGGCGCTCGACCTCACGGGCGATGAAGCTCTCGGTCTTCACATGGCCGAGCGCGCGAGCGAGGCCGCCTTCGATCTCATCGCGCATCTGGTCGCGCATGCACCCACCTTGCGCGCCGCAATCGAGCTTTGCTCCCAGTTCGAACGACTACTGATGGACGGCGCGCACCTACGCCTGCACGAGCACGGTGTGAGCGCCAGCATCAAGCTAGTGTTCGTGCGCACGAGCCCTCGCGCGGATCGCATGCTCGCCGAGTTTGCGCTGGCCGCGCTGATGCGGATGCTCGAGGCCTTCGGAGGGCGCGGTACGCTGCCCAGCGCAGCGCACTTCGAGCATCCGTCACCCCCACACCGTCGCGAGTACACGCGTGTGTTCTCCGGAGCTGAGCGATTCGGCCGCGACTTCACTGGTCTCGATTTCGATCGGCAGATCCTCGACCGCCCCCAACTCCATCAGCATCCGGCCCTTTCGGCTCTATTGCGCGACCACGCCCAGCAACAACTCGCGCTCGTTGGGCAGGAGCGCGGGCTCATCGCGCGGCTACGCGAGTACTTGTTGTCGCGCACGCCCTCGCGTCTCCCCGACATGCAGACCGCCGCGAGGGATTTAGGAGTCAGCGATCGTTCGCTCCGACGGCGGCTGAGCGAGGAAGGAACCTCTTACCGCGCGCTCGTGCAAGCGACGGTGGAGCGATCGGCCAAGCAGCTTCTCGGGGATCCGAGGCGCTCCGTTCAAGAGACGGCGCATGCTCTGGGTTTCGCAGACGCAGCCGCGTTCCACCGCGCTTTCAAGCGCTGGACAGGCCTCACGCCACTCGAATTCCGTGAAGGTGTGAAGGCCGTATCTAGCGATAACGGGTGAAGTTTTGCGTTTGCCCGAGGAGCGGTATCCCCAGGTACCCGCGCAGCTTCAGCGAGGAGAAGCCGTTTAGCGAGGCCGCGACGCGGTACGTGCGGCCATCTTCAGGGTTGTAGACGTAGCCTCCTTCGTACTTGCCGTCTCTGTAGACCAGGTTCCACATCAGAACCATGCCGAGGACCGGTCGATCGCGCAGCTTCGGATCTTTGTTGAAGGTGTCTTTGCGAGGCTCGGCCCCCCAGCTAACGATGCCTCGATACGTCCCGTCTACATGCTTCACGAAACGGATGCGACCGTCCTTTCTCTCGGTCCACCATTCACCCAGGATCGACGGCTGGGCGGCTTGCTTCTGCGCCCGCCGTTCGTTGTTTTCGTCAGCCATTGCCACGCACGGAACGAGCGAGAGAGCAGCGCCCACCGCGATTGTTGCGAAGGTTCTCATGATGCGTCCTTTCAAAACCCACGCTCAAGCGACGAAGGCCGCACGGCGCACCGCTTCAGGGAGGTGCGTGGAGGTTGTAATCTGTTCGGCTCCGTCACACGAGAGATCGATGCCGAGCGCCGCGAACTCCGGGATGGCGTTACGCAGGCCCCTCGCCACCAACGGCAGCAAGACGCGCGCTTGCGCCAAGCCTGCGTGGCCGAGACACATGCGGTTGAAGGACACGTGTCCAATCTCGTCAATCAGAACTTCTGTGAGTCGCTCCTCCACAGCGTCCCGCAGCTCTGGATCGTGCTTCAACACCGTTCCTGCGGCTTGCAGGAGTTTCAGGAACGAGAGGGTGCCGAAGATCTCGCTCGCCAGAATCAGCGGTCGTGAGAGAAACTCGGGAGTATGAGCAATGCCACCGATGAGCGTGCGCAGCGCGGTGGGCGGCGTGTAGGGAGCCTGTACATCCATGCCGTACAGCCGCGCCGAGCTGAGCAAGATCTTGGTGTGATAGCTCTCTTCGATGAGCAGAACGACCTCCAGGTCGTCCTCGTTTGCGTCGGCCCGACTCCGCGCTTGCTCGTAGGTGCTGTTGACGCCAAATGCCTCTGCAGCATTGACCTTCACCAGCGTGAGGAGAAGGAGTGTCTCGGGCGAGGTAGGGCTCGTGGGATCGAACCGCTCGTACTGAGCGTAGAACGCCGCGCGATCGAGCTCGCGCTCCGCCGCCAGCGGGCGCAGGAATCGGCTCAGGCTCTCTTCGCGCCGCGAGAGTGTCCGCTGCTCGAGATCGGGAACGCCGTCGCGATCGGCGAGGAAGCTGCGATACGCGAGGCGCTGCTGGGGCCGAGCGGCCCGCTTCATAGGGGTAAACACATTCAACATTGGGGTGCTTTCTCCAGGTTGGGAGCGGCTGCGGCGTACCGTCAGCCGCGCGTTCGGGAGTGGGTTGCGGTGCATCCATGATTTAGCAACGCGACCCGCACCGCGGGCGGCCAAGTCCTTGCCGCTTCGGCCAAGCTTGCAAGCAGCGTCGCAAAGCGGTTCGAGCCGGTCTTTGGCGACGGCCGGCGGATCGTGCCCACCGGAACCGCGTTGAACCCGCTAGGGAGCTCCCGCGTCGCGCGCTCCGGCACCGGAGGCTGCGCGCTTCGGGGCGCTTGCGTTCGGGACGCTGCCGCGAATTCGGCGCAGGAGCTCGTCGGGGGGAGGCGGAGGCGGGTCCATCGGCTCGATCGGTTCATCCGCGTCGAACCCGGGGTGCTCGCCAGAGTACTTTTCGTACGCGGCCATGTAGGCGCGCGCGCCCGCGCAGTCGCGCACGCAGTGAATGCCGACCGCCTTCGCGAACTCCGGATAGTGGCGGAGCTTGTTGTTGATCGGGGCCAGCATGTAATGTTCGCGCGTCCCTTCGATGGGATCGAGAGGCCCACTACAGACGATGGCCGTGCCGTAGGGATACTGGCATTGAGCTTCCTCCTTGCCAACCCGCGGCGTGACCGGAACACTGAGCGTTTGCGACTCGCTGCTGAAGGCGCGCTCGGGCGTGCCCCAAACCAGTCCCTGCGGGCCAGCGGCCTCGTCGAGGCTCGCGTATTCACCCAAGGCCTTGACCGAAGCTGCGTAGGCTTTCAGCGGCTTCGGGAACGCAATTCCGAACGCGGAGAGGTCAGGCCACGAGGCGCTCGTGCCCTGCGTGAAAATGCGGATCGTTGGCGTCGCTGCGCTCGCTTCCTCAGCCTGCAACGTGAGCTCGTAGATGGCACCGTTGATCGACGACCAGCTGAATGGCAGCCCAGGGCGCGCGGGTGTGCGATTGGGAGGTGCGCCAAACGAGGGCGCGGACCGCAACGTCAAGGAGACGGGGTCCGCGCTGACGGCGCCGCACGCCAGCGCGCTGCTGTGCAGATATGGATTGTAGATGCTTGCCTCCGTGCAGAGCACCGCTCCGCAGCTCGCGAGGTCCGGGACGTCGTACTCTGCGAGCATTGAGGGAGAGCTCCCGTGCAGCACAAAGCCAGTGCCGGGAAAGCGGTAGTCCTCGTAGACCCGCGGTGCGTCGTTGCCGGATTCGGGAAAACCGACGCTCACCGGCTTGCGCCGCACCAGCGGAACCTGTTTGAACTCGAGGTCGACGCGCTTCCTCGACCCGGCCTGGAGCGACACTTTCGCGTGCGCGCAATACGCGGTCGGGGACGCTTTCGTTCCGCCGCGTCGTGAGATCAGGTTTCCGACGATTGACGCCCCCCCCTCCCATTGCAGCCGCAGAGGTCCGAACCCCGGACCGAGGGCGTTCGGTGCGTTCAGGCCACCGAGCAGGATGTCTGCGGTTGCGAGGTGACTCTGGAAATTGACGTGCAATGCCTCGGTCAACGGATACTCGCCGCCGCCAACCAGCGTTCCGGAGATCTCGGCCGTGTGCGCCATTGCCCCGAGCTTCCGCTCCACGCGATGCACGAGGACGGGGTCGCGGCGTTGCAGCGCGGAATAGAGGGTGACGAGCGATCGCTCCGGATTCACCAGCACCACGTCGTACGTGGGTGGGACCTGGACCACCGCGAAGCGCCCCTTCGCGTCGGTCACCGCGCGCCGCTCGCCGATCGCAATCGTTTGCCCAGCGACCGGCAGCCCTCCGCGCCCATCCACCACGAGCCCGCGCACGTCGAACGGCGTGCTCCGCGCGAGCGCAGCACTGGGGCTCGGCCCGGTCTCGCTCGGGGGCGCGGTACGTGGCCGCTTCGAAGTGCACGCAAGCAGCAGCGTCGCGCACAGAACCAAGTGCCGTTGCCTTGCCGTGATCCACCCTGCCATTGACGCATAGTGTACCTCAGGGTCGGCACGCCACCCGTCGGCGCAAAGGAAACGAACTGCGAAAGTCGAGGTGACAGCCCTGTTTGTCCCGGCCTCTGAAGCCAGGTTTCGTCGAAAAGGTGCGGAGGTTGCGCCGGCGTTGGATTGAAAGGCCGGCAAGCTCCAGAGCTTCCGGGTGGCGCTGATGGGCGTCGAGTACCGGACACCGTCGATCCAGTCCAGCCGAAACACCATGGTCGAACAAGGCACCATCAGTCCCCGAAGACGTGAAGCTATTGCACGTCGCGACGTGGACGAGCGCTCGCACGCAGCGAAGCGAGCGTGCGTGAGATGAGCCTGTATTCGAAACCGCTGCCGCCATTGGCTATGCGGCCAGGTGCCACCCGCTTCGAGGAACGAGGTCCAATTTGCGGGTCCCCCGGATAAGTCCCCACTGAACCAAGGATAGACGTGCGTTTCAGTGCACAACCTTTCGACGATCGGCTCAGCTTACCGGGCTGGTCTGCCCAATTTGACCAGCGATCAAGGATCAGCTGATGCTCGTCTAGCGTTAAGGCGCGGCCGCCGCGAATTTGCTGCGCATGTTGCAGACGCCTCCCGAGGTGCTCGACCTGGCGCGCCGCTCTCCCCATCGCGCAAGTACACGCCGCCCAGAGCGAGGACATGCAAGTGCACATTGAGTGTGCGACACTCCAAGCCTTCGTAGCGGCGCATAGCTAAGTCCACGTTCGCGCAGCGTCAGCGCGAAGAGCGTGTCTGTCCAGGGCCTGTAGCTCGGCCTACGTCTACAACGAGCGAGCCTGCGGCGGCAGGTCTCGGCGAGGGCTGCCGCGCGCGGCGGCTGCGCAGCGCGGCGAGAGCCATGGGAAGTGCCACCAGGTCCGTCGGATCGGGGGTGGCGCTCACGGGTCGTAGCGACGGAAGCGGCAGCCCCTGCAGGCCGCACCTGAGGGCGTAGTAGGGCCACTGCAGCACGCCCATGCCGACGCGATAGAGCTGGTCGCCAAAGGTGGACAGCTCGACATAAGTGAAGCCAACGATGGCGAGCGTCACCGCCACGCCAAGCGCTCGCTCGCTCGCCGCGCATCGAGGAGGCACCCCCCGGATAGCGTTGCTGACGAGCTCGAATGCCGCTTGGCAGACCAGCGGCAACAGAAAGAGCCCGGCAAAGTCGGATAGCTTACCGCTGATCACGCCTGGATACGCAAGCTTCAAGAAGTGATCGTTGCCGACGAGCACGAGGAGAGCGACCCAGGCCGAGGGACGCTGGAGCTGTGAGCCCGCCGTTTGCACGCGCGCCTCCTCCTCCACCGCGACAGACGCGATGCGCGCTGGGCGCTCCCTCACGGCACCTCCTGGACGGAGAGGCGGAGATCCGCTGGTTCGGCGGACGGACAGGGGTTCATGATCGCTCGGACCGACACGCTCAGCTCCCACTCCAGGCGCACGACCGGGTAAGGCTCGCCGTCGAGGCGCTCGAACGTGACCTCGTAAACTTGTGAGCAACTGGAGGCGCCAGGATCGCAGCAGCCTGCCTGACCGGGGGTGTAACAGGCCTCCGATAGAGAGTTGCTGAACCTCGAGCCTCCCCGTGGAAGGACGTGCGGTGTGTCTCTAACGAAGCTTTGCTCAGGCCTCGGCGCGGATGGGGTTGCTGGAGACAACCTCACGGCAACGCGCGGCATCTCCGTTGGCACGCCCGGCGGAAAAGAGGGCTCATCATACGTCAGCCGTACGACGACTAACACGCCCACGCCGCTCTCGATTGCTGGCTTTCCCGGCCGAAGCTCGAGCAAGCCTTCCAAGCGCGCCTGGTAGCGAGCGCTTACGGCATCGCCCGCTTCCGCGAGCAGCAGATTGCCCGTCAGCGGGCCCGCACGGAGCTCGGTGCGGGCGGGCGCCGGGTCGCAGGCTGGCGTTGGGGCGGAGCAGCCAGGGGCCAGCGCCACCACGGCGCTCGTGAGCAGCGCCCGCCACCCTAGGGAACGAATCAAGGCGCGCTCTCCGCGCTGACCTCGAACTCCCAGGGCGGCTCCAAGGGGCCCTCGCTGGGTGCTTTCGACTTCTCTACAACGCTTGACCAATGGCTGAACCATTCGATGCGCAGGGTCCCACCCGCGCTTCCACCGTCGACACGCGACAGCTCGATGTCGAGCTCCGCGACGCAAGGAGGGTCGATCAAAGCTCCCTCGCAGTCGCCTTCGAATTGCGGATGGGTTTCGATGTTGAAGTGCGT
>DASQDA010000691.1:0-2013 GCA_035634435.1 Polyangiaceae bacterium | reverse complement strand
CGCGGCTGGGCGATCTGCTGGAGGGCAAGTACCGCGTGCTGCGGGTCGTCGCTGACGGCGGTATGGGCATCGTGTTCGAAGCCCATCACGAGCTGCTCCGCAAGAGCGTTGCGCTGAAGTTCCCGCTTCCGGAGCTGGCTCACGTGCCGAGCGTCGCGGAGCGCTTCCTCGCCGAAGCGCGGTTATGTGCTCGCATGGACAACGAGCACGTGGTTCGCATCCTCGACGTGAGCAAGCTCAACGGCCTGCCGTACATCGTCATGGAGTTCGTGAACGGCGTGAGCTTGGCGGCGCTGCTCGGCAGCCCTTGGCCGCCGCTGAAGGCCGCTGCTTTCGCCGTCCAGCTACTGGAGGGGCTCGAGGCCGTACACGCCCTCGGCGTGGTGCACCGCGACGTGAAGCCAGAGAACGTGCTGGTAGTTCAGAGCGCCGAGGGCGAAGTTTTGAAGCTGGTCGACTTCGGGGTTGCCAAGGACTCGATTCCGCAAGACACGTTGAACCGCCTGACGCGTTCGGGGGCTTTGTTGGGAACGCCCGCGTACATGGCGCCGGAGCAGATCCGCGACGCTGGTCGAGCAGGCCCAGGCGCGGACGTCTACTCGGTCGGCATTCTCCTATTCGAAATGCTCGCCGGCTGCTCTCCGTTCCGAGCCACCACGGTCGAGGAGCTTGCCTGCCAGGCGCTGGCCGGCGATCTGCGTTCCTTGCGCGAGCTGGCGCCGGATACACCGCAGCCGCTGCTCGACATCGTGTCGAGGGCTACCGCGCTGGATGCCGCCGATCGTTTTCAATCGGCGAGCGAGCTCAGGGGCGCTTTGCAGACCTTTTGCCCGCGTGCCGAGGTCGAGCGCTCCAGCAGCGTAAAGCCCGCGAGCCTTGCGACCCCCCTGCGGCACGAAGGCCCGGCAACGCCTATGGGGTCGGAGCCGCCGCTCGCGCTCGCCAAGCAGGACGCGGAGGGCCGCACGCTTGCAGCACAAGTAGTGGCGGGCCCGCGGCGCTCCGTGGCAGCCGATCCGGACGCGGGGGTGCCGCCCACCCACTCTGGCACTCGCACGCGCCAAGGCCCCGCGCTGCGCTCGGGTGCGATCTTGCTGGGTGCTGCTCTGGCGTTGCCTGCGGTCGCGCTGGTGCTCACACAGCGAGCGCAGACGCGGCGGGCGCGTGACACGACACGCGTGCTCGTTCCAGCAGCGACCTCAGGGGCGCGGCAGAACGCTGTCCCACCGCAGGCGCTAGCCGTGCCGTCGCGCACGCCGAGCGCTCCTGCGGAGCTAGCGCTGCCATCAGCTGCTCCGGCCGCCCACAGCGCGGCGAGCGTTCTTCGACTTTGGAACGAAGCGCACAACCGGCACGACTCCGAGGCGCTGCGGTCCCTGTATGCGGACCAGGTGGAATTCTATGGAGAACGCTACGCGCTCACCAAAGTTCTCTCCGTGAAGCGGCAGATTTTTCAGCGCGTCACGGACTTCGAGCAGGGAAGTCAAAACCTCACTTTTACCAGCACTGGCTCCCGAATCCGCGCCGAATTTACCAAGACGTGGCGAGCCGCTGGCGTAACGAAGAGCATTGGCGCGACCGTCGCTGTCGCACCCGTCGGGGGCCGGCTGCGTATCGTGGAGGAGACCGACGACAGTGTTCGGAGCGTGGCCATCGAGTGCGGCGGCCAGCGCTGCGCCAACGTCTGCTGCGCGAGCGAGCAAGCCTACGTGTGCGCGGAATCTGCAGCGGAGTGTCCGCCCTCGCCCAGCGGCGAGAGCACGTTGCTCCTGTGTGATGGCCCGGAGGATTGCCGTGAGGGCAAGGTGTGCTGCATGGATCCTGCCGACGGCGCGCTGCTCGTCGCCTGCACCCCCGCCGAGGCGTGCACGGGTAGCTTCGCGCACCCCCGTTCGGGGACGCACATTCCCCTGACCACGGTTTGCCACGCTGACTATGACTGCGCACCGGAACAGCGTTGTGCGTCGACACCCGGCGTCGCACTGCGTGTTTGCCAGCCGCGCGCCGCTCAGC
>DASQDA010000690.1:0-1640 GCA_035634435.1 Polyangiaceae bacterium | reverse complement strand
GACCTGGACCTTGGTCTGGTCTTCGAGACTCCGACGAGCGAGCTGTGGCAACGAGCCTACGGGCGCGTCGGCGCCACGCCGATGAGCTTCACCTCACGTGTTGGTCTGGCCTGACTCGTCGGGGCTCTCGCGTCACGCTCGGCCGACGAGCGGAACGAAGATGCAGGCGATGGACGTCTCCCAAAACATCTGCCCTGTAGGGCCCTTGCGGCCGATCAGTAATCGCTGACCGCTGTCGCTACCCACGGGGATGGCCATCGTGCCCCCGTTCGCAAGCTCGGAGACGAGCTCCTCCGGCACCTCTTCGGCGCCTGCCGACACCAGGATCTTGTCGAAGGGCGCTTGCGCCGGCAGCCCCAGCCGCCCGTTGCCGAGCACCTCCTGGACGTTGTGGATGCCAAGGCTCGCGAGTGTTTCGCCGGCAGTGGCGGCAAGCTCCGGCACGATCTCCAGCGTGTGCACCTCACGGGCCAAGTGTGCCAGCAAGGCTGCCGCGTAACCGCAGCCCGCCCCCACCTCGAGCACTTTGTCGTCCGGCGTCAGCGCGAGGGCGCTCAGCATGTAAGCCAGCATCGTGGGCTGGCTGATGGTCTGCTCCCACCCGATGGACAAGGCGCGATCGTCGTAAGCTTCGGCGCGCTGCTCCCGCGGAACGAAGACGTGACGCGGAACGCTGTTGAAGGCACGCAGCAACGCAGGGTCGTGGATGCCGGTGTGCGCGGCAAGGCTCCGCACCATTGCAGCACGCTCGCTCTCGGGTGAAGAGTGGAGCTCTGGCTGGCTGGGGGCATCGGCAGATTGGCGCATCGGTTTCCGCGCTAAACTGTGGCCGGCCCTGGCACTTGGCAATGGCACCGGGGTGAATCACTTGCCCTCGGCGAGGCGCTCGTGCCAAGTGTCCCGACCGTGCGCTGGTTTTGGGCCGTCCCTGGGTTGAGCCTGGCCTTTGCGGTCGCCCCCCGCGCGCCCCAAGCGGAGCCGCTCACCCAGCCCTCGCTGCGGCGATGCCCCGCAGAAATGGTCCAGGTCCGCGACTTTTGTGTCGACCGTTTCGAGATGTCGACCGTGGACCACCGGACGGGGGCGGCTCTGTCGCCGTACTACCCGCCGCTGCCGAAGCTCGTGGAGAGCGTGTTTCAATCCTGGGTGGTCGAGCGGCGCAACGTGGGCGAGGCCTCGGCGCGCGAGCTTCCGCTGCCCGAGCTGCCCGAAGTGCAACGCGGGGAGCGCTGGTCAGCGCGCGCCGCCACTCAGCGCGGGGTGGTGCCTCAGGCGTATCTCTCCTTTCCGCTCGCCCGTGCCGCGTGCGAGCGCGCCGGCAAGCGCCTGTGCAGCCAGTCCGAGTGGGTCAGCGCCTGCAAGGGTGAAGTTGCGCGCAAGTTCCCCTACGGCGAGCACTTCGAGCCCGAGCGCTGCAACGTTTACCGGCAGCTACATCCCGCACAGCTGTTGCACGGTGCTGCCTGGTACGGACACCGGGATCCCCGTCTGAACCTCGTTACGGAGGAAGATGGGACGCCGCTCTTGAGGTTGACAGGCAGCCTCGAGAGTTGCGGCAGCCGCTGGGGCCACGACCGGGTCTATGACATGGTGGGCAATCTCGACGAATGGATCGACGATGAGAGCGGCACCTTCGTCGG
>DASQDA010000689.1:0-5546 GCA_035634435.1 Polyangiaceae bacterium | reverse complement strand
GATACGAGCGCCGAGATCGTAGAAGTAGCTGTTGCACGACTGCACGATCGCCTCGTGCAGATTCACGCGACGGTGAACCCCGGTGCAGCGGAAGTAGCGCTTGCCGTATTCGTAACCACCGCGGCAGTCGACGTCCGACTCGGGATCAATCAAGCCATCGGCCATACCCGCCAGAGCGCTGAAGGGCTTGTAGGTCGAGCCTGGCGGATAAGCCGCAGAAATGGTCTTGTCGATGATGGGCTTCAATGGATCGGCCATCATGCGTCGGAAGGCCTCGGAGGCTGCGTTGATGCCGCGGCCGCCCGAGACCACGTTCGGGTCGAAGCTCGGTTTCGACAAAGCCGTCAGCAGGCGTCCGGTCCTCACGTCGACCACCACCACCGCCCCTGCCAGCTGCCCGCGCATGGCGCGCTCCGCCGCGGCGGTCAGCTCGATGTCGACGGTCAGCGAGATGTCGCGGCCGGGGATGGGCTCGATGCGCCGCGGCTCCTCCAGGTAGCGGGCCTCGAGCTCCTCGAGGCTGTCCCGATTGGTGTTGCCGCGCAGACCGGACAGCAGCTTCCGCATGCCGCGCTGGCCGCGCAGGTAGCTCTCCCAGCGCCGTTCGGTACCGATGGCGCCGACACGATCGCCCGCACGGTAACCCCTGCCCTCGAGCCGCGAGAGCATGTCCGCGTCGACCTCGCGCATGTAGCCGACGAGATGGGCGCCGAGCTCCCCGTACGGATAGTAGCGAACCGGTGAAGGCGAGACCTCGACGCCCTCGGGCTTATGGGTCTCTAGCCAGGCGACCACGTCGCGGTCGACGTCGTACTTGACGACGATCTGCTGGTCGACTCGACGCTCCTTCTCGCGCAGGTCCTTCTGCGCTTGAGCCAGCGCCCGCACCTCGCGAATGCGCTTGTCGAAGCGGGCTTTGTCAGCATCGTCGAGCCCCAGGGTGCGTATCAACTTGGGCCAGGTCGTGTCTAGATCGATGCGCGCCGGCGTCACGTACACGGTGTAGGAGGGGCGATTGGCCGCAAGCACACGTCCGAAGGCGTCACGAATGACACCGCGTGTTGTCGCGAGATAGCGCTCGCGGACGATATTGCGCCGCGCCTGTGCGCGGTGCTCGTCGCCCTCGATCAGCTGCAACTGAGCCAGGCGACCAACGAGCACACCGAACGCCACCAGCACGAACAACACCAACCAGCGATACCGGCGCCGAAACTCGCCTACATCCGAGCGCTGGACCAGGAAGTTCATGGCGCGGCCTCCGCTGCGGGTCTGACAGCTGTGGGGCCTTGTCGCAAGCGTTGCGCGAGCCGGAAGAGCGCGGGCGAAAACAGGCCCGTGGACAGCGCATGCGGCAGGACCACGGAGGAGAGCTCGAGCGGCCTTCGGTTATCGTTGCCGAACACCGCTAGCAGCACGAGTAGTAGCGCCCCTTCGACCAAGGCGAAAATGAACCCGAGCGAAGTCCGCGTGATCCAGGTCTGGGCGGTCAAGCGAACGCCCGCAATGCGCGAGAGCCACCAGACGGCCACCGACACGAAGGTGAAGAGCCCAATGGGGGCGCCTCCGATGATGTCCTGCGCATAACCGATGCCGAAAGCCAGGAGCGCTCCCTTCGCCATCGATGGCTCGTGAACGCCCAGAAATACCACCAACGGTAAGACCAAGCTTGGAGTGAGGCCGTGCTGCCATTCAACCCCAACCAGACTCCCCACGGGGCCGAGCACCCGGTAGAGATTCGCCTGAACCAAGAGCAGCAAGACGGCTATGGAGATGTAGGCCGCGCCGCGCATCACCCCTCATCGCTGCGCGCGCGTCTTGCGCGGCTTGCCGGTCGTGTCGCACGCCTCGGAGTCCGTCAAGATCACCAGCACCTCTTCCAGACGCGAAAAGTCCACGGTCGGCTCGCCTTCGACGCTCTGGTAGATGCCGAACTCGCGCTTCTGGATCTTCTTGACCCGGGCCACGGGCACGCCCTTTGGAAACCGACAACCGACGCCGCTCGTGACGAGCAGATCGCCGACTTCGACCTCGTCGGGGCGGTTCATGTACTCGACCCGCACCGAGTAGCGGGCGCGATCGCCGATACCGCGCACGAACCCCCTGGCGCCCGTGCGCTCGACCACCACGTCGACACCGAAGCCACTGTCGATCGCCAGTTGCACCATCACCTTTTCGCCCGCCACACGCTCGACCGTGCCAACCGTGCCTCCGAGGGCGATCACCGGCATGTTCACCCGGATTCTCGGGTTCGGCGTGTCGACGGTGAGATGCGCTACACGAAAATATTCGGTGGTATCCTTGCCGACTACCACCGCGCTCACCGTCTCGTCCGCAATCGTGTCGCGCATGCCGAGCAGCCGCCGCAAACGCCGGTTCTCGGCTTCTGCATGCTCGAGCTCGCGGCCTCGCGCGCGCAGGCGCGCGTTCTCGTAAGACAGGCGGTTGTTGTCCTCCTTGACGTCCACCAGGTAGACGTACTCGCCAATCATCGACGACAGACCGCGCGCCAGCGCCGAGGAGATGTACTCGAGGGGGGCCGCGATGCGTAAGACGGCCTGATCGATCGGCGTCAGCTCACTGGGCTTACGAATGCTGGAACGCAGGAAGAAAAACGGCACCGCCAGCAGCAGGACGACGATGACGATGTCGCGGTAACGCTTGAAGCTCGTCACGCCGCCGACTCCTGCGTTGCGTAGCCTCGGAGCTCGTGTCCATCATTGGCCAGACCTCCGGCGCCGACGCCGCGGGAGGCTTCCAGGGGCATGCGGCGTGCTGCGCAAAGGCTCGCTGCCGCATCATCCAATCGCGACCTCTTTCAAGAGCTCCAGGTGATCGAGCGTCTTGCCACTGCCGAGCACGACCGCGCTGATCGGGTCGTCGCTCACCATGACAGGCAGTCCGGTCTCTTCACGCAGCAGCACGTCGATGTTCTTGAGCAGCGCGCCGCCACCGGTCAACACCACGCCCTTGTCGACGATGTCGGCCGCAAGCTCCGGCGGCGTCCGCTCGAGCGCCAGCAGCACCGCCTCGACGATCGCGTTGATGGGCTCGGCCAGAGCTTCGCGAATCTCGTCCGAGTTCACGACGACGGTCTTGGGTACCCCAGCGACCATGTCGCGGCCCTTGACCTCCATCGTGAGCTGCTGCTCGGGAGGGTAGGCGTTACCGATGTTGATCTTGATGCGCTCGGCCGTCTGCTCACCGATCGCGAGATTGTACTTGCGCTTCATGTAGGCGACGATGGCCTCGTCCATCTTGTCGCCGCCGACGCGAACGCTCTGCGAGTAGACGATGCCGGCCAAGGAAATCACCGCTACCTCGGTGGTGCCCCCGCCGATGTCGACGACCATGTTGCCACTCGGCTCGGTGATCGGGAGACCGGCTCCGATCGCTGCCGCCATGGGCTCCTCGATCAGGTACACCTCGCGGGCACCGGCGCTCTCCGCGCTCTCCTTGACCGCCCGCTTTTCCACTTCGGTGATACCGAAGGGAACACAGATGATGATGCGGGGCTTCACTAAGGTGCGTCGATTGTGGGCGCGGGCGATGAAGTAGCGCAGCATGGCTTCGGTGATTTCGAAGTCCGCAATCACCCCGTCCCGCAGCGGACGAATCGCCTGGATGTTGCCCGGTGTGCGCCCGAGCATCTCCTTGGCTTCGCGGCCGACGGCCAGGACACGCTTTTCACCGCGTGCGTCTCGGGAGACCGCCACCACGGACGGCTCGCAGCTCACGATCCCCTTGCCCTTCACATAGATGAGCGTCGTGGCCGTACCGAGATCGATAGCCAGGTCGTTAGAGAACAGGCCGTATAGCCAATCGAAAATCATCGACCTTGCTCAGAGAACCAGCAAACCAAAGGCATCCAGCGTTTACATCCGTCGACCGTACGAAGTGCGAGTCGACTGAAGAAGCGCCAGGGTCCTACCACGTGCGCTCCCGGCAGCGCAATCAGCGCAGCTCGTCGTGAGCCGGCCGGCAGACCCGAGATGGACCGAAAGTAATCCTAAAGACCGCTAGACGGGACCCGGATGGCCCCGCAACGGACTTCGAACAATCGTGCTGCCGAAATCAAACTGGCTTTCCGAGCGGCTACCCAGCCATGCAGGCGCGAGCACGACCGCTTGAGCAGAGGAATCAGCGCCAGCTCGAGAGCCTGGCGCCGTCAGTCCTCGTCGTCCGAATCGCGCAGCGATTGCCAGTTGCTGCCGCCGCCCCGCTTTCGCGGCTCGGCAGCTCGGGTCGCCGCCTGGTTGCTGCCCTTCTTCTTCTTCTTTTTGGCGTCTTCGCTCGACTCCGTGCTTTCGGGCGGAGTCGCCGTAGCTGGCCAATTGCGACGCTCGCCGCCGCGGTCGTCGAAGCCAGCCGGAGCGTCCCCGAAGCGGGGCTCGCCTCCCCACCCGCCCGCGGGCGGACGCGGTCGATCCGACGGCCCTGCAGGCCCGCGGTCGCGCGGATGAGCAATGTTGACCATCAGACGTCGCCCACGGACGTCAGCGCTGCGCAGCGCAGCTACCGCGCCATTCGCCGCTTCGGCCGTAGCCAAGGTCACGAAGCCGAAGCCCCGCAACTTGCCGTCGGGACCGAGTGGAAGATGCATGCGCACCACCGGACCGACGCCGTTTTCGGTGAACAGCTCCGATAGCTCCTGCTGACTCGTGTCGTAGGGCAGGTTACCCACGTACAGCGTTCGATCTTCCGCAGCGCCGGACACACCAGGGGGTGCGTCCGTTCGGCCTTCGACGCGGGGACCTCGATCCCCTACTTCGCCGCGACGCGGCGGCTCTGATGAAAAGGGTCGGACCGATATCGATCGACCCGCCTGCAAAGAACCATCGAGTTCATCACGGGCACGCAGCGCTTCCTCTGAGGAAGCGAACGTGACGAAGCCAAATCCACGCACCTTACCAGTTGCGCGATCCCGAGGCAGACTAACGTCGACGACCTTTCCTCCGGTCGCTTCGAATAGCTGCCTCAAGACATCTTCAGTGATGGACTCCGGCAAGCCCGCAACGAACAGCTTGCGTGCATCCTCGGTCGACATTTCTCAATTACCTTATTATGAACAGTGCAGTCGCAAGCTCGTGCCGGCGAGCTCGCGACGACGCGGAGCGAGGACGATATCTTCCGTCGTTTCCAGGTTCAAGCCTTTCGGTGAACCGTGTGTTTGGCCATCGGGCCGCATGGTACCACGAGGGCTTGCGTTGGGAGGTCGGATTTGTGAGTCTGCGCGCGCATGAGGGTGCGCGTTCTCGTCAACCCCACGGCGGGCAGTGGTTCGTCCGCCCGGCGCTTGCCGCTCGCGCTGCAAGAGCTGAAAAGAGCGGGTATTCACGCAGACGTGGCTGAGACGCGCGGGCCCGGCGACGCGGCTCGCTTGGTGCGCGAGGGCCATGGGGACGGGGTCGATTGTGTGGCCCTCATGGGCGGGGACGGAACCCTCAACGAGGCCAGCCAGGCCTTCATCGACCCCGCGGGAAATCTTCTTCCGGGACCCGCGCTTGCGCTGCTTCCCTCTGGTACTGGTGGAGATTTTCGGAAGAGCT
>DASQDA010000688.1:0-6269 GCA_035634435.1 Polyangiaceae bacterium | reverse complement strand
GGAATCGACGCTCTCGCAGGCCGCCGCTGGGCTCGCGCGCGAGATCAACCCTCAGCTCCGCGCGGCCGGTCACAGCTTGCTGTCGGGGGTGACCACCGGAATCGAACAGGAGCTCGCGCCGGCCTTGCGCAGCGGTCTGCGCGATCAGGTGATGAAGGGTCTCGCGGAGGGGGTGCGGGACGAGCTGGGCGGCGCGCTCGCGGGTGTCGTGAAGAACGACCTGACGCCCGCCATCGAGAATGAGCTCGGTGAGGCTCTGGCAAGAGTGATGCGGAAGAGTGTGGAGCAGCCACTCCTGCGGGTGCTCGACAGAGCCGGTGCCTTGTCGAGCCAGGTCCGCGCCGACACGGCCAAGACTTCCCGCAAGGTCGCCTGGGCCCTGGGAGCAATGCTGATCGTGGTGGCGCTGATTGCGGCGCTTGCTTGGTTCAAAGTGAAGCGTCACGTACAAACCGTGACGCTCCTCACCCGCGCCATCAAAGAGCATGAGCGTGAGCCGGGGGTGCGACGGCTGATCGACAACATTCGCAAGACGGGTCGTGGAACCGGCGCCGGGAACAACCTGGACAGATTCCTGAACGAGCGGCCCACACTCCGCGTCAATAGCCCCGGACTGCGCGACCCCGCCAGCTTGACGTCTTGAGCTCTGTCAGCGCGTCCTCTCGCTCGTCATGATGGACCTGCCGGAGCTCGCCGCCCGAGCTGCGGCGCTGGCCTCGTCGACGGCGTCGAGGATGCGTCGAGCGCGCTCCAGGAATGCTTCTCCGGAGGGCAGCAGGCGCATGCCACGTGGGGTACGGACGAAGAGCGGCGTGCCAATTTCCGCTTCGAGCGCCTGGATCTGACGGCTCAGAGGAGGCTGCGCGAGGTGCAGCTTTTCCGCAGCGCGGCCAACGTTGCCTTCTTCAGCAACGGCAACGAAGTAGCGGATCTGCGCGAGGCTCACCGAGCCAGTATACCGGGAGAACGTCGCCAGGGAAGCCAACGAGCGTCTGGCGACGCTGTCGGCCGCAGAGAAACCGCGTTCGAGCTCGGGCTCGATGCTGCCTGCGTTCGACCCCGTAGCAAAGGCGTTCGCCCGATGGTGTACGCTGGCCCCGCGTGCCTCCCTCCTTACTCGGCGTCTACGTGGTCGTCGCTCTTGCGGTCGTGCCTTGCGCGGTCGAAGCAGCGGGGGAGGAGGCTACGGTCTGGTACCGGGCGTCAGCGGAGTGCCCCAGCGGAACGGAGTTCATCGGCAAGCTCGGTGCTCGCGCCGACCACGCCCGACTCGCTCAGGCTGGCGATCATATCGATTTCATCGTCACCCTCGCAGCCGCCACCAATGAAACGGTGGGACGGCTGGAACGGCAAACCCAGGGCGGCACCGTCGCCATCCGGGAGCTGCGGGACGAAAACTGCTCGCGCGTCGCCGAGGCGTTGGCCCTTAGCCTGGCGCTGGCTTTGAATACCGCGCCGCCGGCACCCGAAGCCCCACTGGATACCGGCAGCCCCCTGCAGCCAGAGGCAAGCAGAGGTGTAACCGCCGTTCGCGAGTCCGCGGTGGTCGGGCCGCTCCAGCGATCCGTTTCCGAGCCACCGATGAACGCTGAGCAGGGTCCCGCCCGGACGACCTCCCCCAGCGGCAAGGTCGCACTGGAGCAGCGCTGGCTCCTGGGTTTACAAGGCGGAGCGCTGACGGGTGTTGCGCCGGGCCTGCTGCCCCGTGCCGCGCTCTTCGTCGAGAGCGGTTGGCCGGTGGCGCAGCACGCCGCCTTCTTCTCGCTGCGCCTGGCGGCGGTGGGCGCGCTGGGGTCAGCTGCAACGTCGGTCGGGCCGGTGCGCCGTTGGATGGCAGCTGGCCGGGCAGACGCGTGTCCATGGCGCTGGGGCCACAGCGCCGTCCAGCTCGATCCCTGCCTGCTTGTCGAGCTGGGCGCCACCGGCGCGGCCGGTACCCGTTCCACAGGGCGTGCCGACGCCAGCGTGTGGGCAGCGCTTGGCGCGGCACTGCGTGGCAGTGTACAGGTCGCACCTGCACTGCGCGTGGAGGCGGAGATGGGCGCGATGCTGCCGCTGCGGACCAACGACGTCTACGCTGGCGAGGTAGCCTTGTACCGAGCCGAACGCCTGGCCCTTTCTGCTGCGGCAGGCGTTTCTTTCGGCTTGTAGTGATCGTGGCACCGGTCTCCGGACATGGCCGCCTTAGGACCGAGTGAGCTGGCTAGGTAAGTTTTCGAGGGCCAGGGCCGTGCCGGACGCCCCCCACGCAGCCTCGCTCGAGACGTTCATCGCTCTTCACTATGGCTTCGTGTGGCGCTTGCTGCGTGGCTTCGGGTTGTCTCGAGTCGACGCGGAGGACGCCGCGCAACAGGTTTTCATGGTCGCCGCCCGCAAGCTCGTCAGCATTGCCCCCGAAAGCGCTCGTTCGTTCCTGTACGGCACGACACGACGCGTGGCCAACAATGCCCGGCGCGGGCTTCGACGCCGACGCGAAGTGGCCATTCCCGAGCTCGGCGCCCACCCCACGGACGCCGGAGACAGCGATGGTCCAGAACGCAGCAGCGAGCTCACGCGCGCTCGTGCGTTGCTCAGCGAGCTGCTCGGCGCTCTGCCCGGCGAGCTGCGGCGTGTGCTGGTGCTGGCCGAGGTCGAGCAGTTGCAAGTACAGGAGATCGCGTCGCTGGAAGGAATACCCCTCGGGACGGCTGCCTCGCGCTTACGCCGCGCCAGACAGCAGTTTCGTGAGTTGCTCGTGACAGCGCGCGACCGCAATCCGTACGAGGGGGTCTCATGACCCATGACGCGCGCGACAAGCTCGCTGAGCGTCTGTTCGCGGCCGCGCGCGGCGAGCCCCCGCCGGCGGGAGCCGAGCGGCGCGCCCTGGTGCTGGCAGAGCGCGAGCTCACGCCTGCGGGCGCTCTGCCTTCGCGGTCGCGCGCCCTGTCGCGCAGTCTGCTTGTCGCCGCGGCGCTGGGCGGTGCTGGCGCTGCCATGTTGGCCGTGCAGACGAAAGAACCCACGGAGGTCATCGTGGCGGAGCCGACCAGCAGCTTCAGGTCTGTGCGAGCTCCGGCGACGGAAGCTCCACCGGATGTGGGCGCGGCGACGTCGGCCCCGGCGAGCGGGACCGCAAGGGCGCCGACAGCGACCGCAGTCGACGTTCCCACACGTGCGCGCGCCGTCGCTACCCTGTCGGACGAGCTGGAACTGCTCAAGCTCGCGGAACGATCCTTGGCTGCCGGGGATGCTCGCGGCGCTCTCGGAGCTCTCGACCGCTACGATCGCGCGTTGCGCGGACAGAAGTTGCAGGCGGAAGCGCAAGTGCTGCGGATGGAGGCGCTCTCCGCAGCCGGCCAGCACGCAGCAGCCGCCGAGCTGGCGCAGCGCTTCGTGCAACGGAACCCCACGAGCCCGCTCGTCGATCGAGCCCGTTCGTTCACGCAGACCTTGAATCCGTCCCCGGCGGGGACTTCACACGAACGGAGACAACGCTGATGAGAGACTCTCTGCGACACGGCGGATTGGCAGCACTGATCGCCTTGGGCTGCAGCGGGACGCTGAGCGTGGACAGTAACCCTCCCGCCAGCTCGCTCGCCGGAGCCGGCGGCTCGGCGCCTTCCCAGGATGGCCAAGGCGGCGGCTCCGCGCCTTCCCACGGCGGCCGAAGCGGCGCGGGGAACGTGGCTAGCGAGCCGGGAGCGCTCGGCTCGAGCTGCATTCCGGCGGCAACGACCGCCGAAGCCGAGGGCACGCCCGCGGAGGCCGAAGTACGCACCTTCGATCGTTGTCAGGCCGGCTACTCCTGCGACTCTCGCAAGCGGTGCGTCGGCACGCCTGATTGTGAGCCGACGTCGGCGGGGGGGTGCGTGCTGTACCGCTCGAGTGGTGCGGGCGGAGCGCCGTCCGAAAGCACGGGCGCAAGCGCGGGCGGCGCGAGTGGCACGGTGCTGTTTCAATCGGGCGTCACGGACATTGCTGCCGACGAGACGCGCGTCTACTGGATTGACTACGGGTCCCGGGATGCCTCCGGAAACCATCGAAACGACGGCGCTCTGATGGCTGCCGCGTTGGACGGGAGCGGAGCAACCACGCTCAACGCCGCTCTGAAGGGACCCTTGACGCTCGCGCTCACCAGCTCACATGCGTACGTCAGCGTCGACGGCGCCGGACCGGTGGGGAGTCGCGCCTGGCCGCAGCTGTTCCGCGTTCCGCTGTCCGGGGGCGCGCCCGAGCTGGTTCAGAATCAGTCCACGCAAGAAGCAGCGGCCTATTGCTGCTTGGTTGCATCTGGCGGAGACGCCATCTGGACGGCGCACTTCACCGTGTTCTCGATGGCTTCCAGCCCGGATGCCGTCCTGCGCGCCGGATTCCCAGACCGTCTGCTTTTCTTGGGCAGCGACGGAGCCTATTTGTATCACACCACGACCGCCAGACCCGGTGTTTGGCGCATTGGCATGGACCGCGTCGATGGTACGGACACTAGTTCTTTCCCCACGCGCGCCACGGAGCTGGTGGTGTCGCCCGTCTATCCTCTGGCGGTGCACGGCGAGCTTCTGTACGGCGTGGAGTCAGTCGACAGTGAAACAGGCCTCCTGCTCGCTCGCGTTCCCACGAGTGGCGGCAGCTGGCAGCGCGTGCGGCCGCTGGGCGCCGGAGGCTCCGTACGCAACTTTCGGCTGGTCGGAAACCGCTACTTCTGGGACGAGAGCTCCCCGGGTCCGACGGGAGCGGGCCTCTCCGATTGGAAGCGAATCCGCATCATGACGGCTGTGCTGGATTCCGACGAACCCCCGGTGCAGCTCATCGAGCGCGCGGCGCCGCGCCTTCCAGCTCGGCACGTGTGGGCTGGCACAGTCGAGGTGTTGTTCTGGAGCGACAGTCGCGTCCTTTACCGGACGCCGATCGATGCCGCGCACTAGCCGACGCTGCTCGAGGCTCACCCGGGGCCGTATACCAAAAAGGTATTGGATCGCAGAACGCAGGGTTGGCAGGGTGCTCACGATGGGCATCGAGATCCTCACACCGCCCGAGATCGTGAAGATGCGCCACGCTGGCCGGGTCGCCGCCGAAACACTGGTGTACGTCGGCGAGCGCATCCGTCCGGGCGTCACCACGGGAGAAATCGAGCGCTGGGTCCGTGAGGATACAGCGCGTCGCGGGGGCAAGCCGAGCCAGCTCGGTTACAATGGCTTTCCGGCAGCCGTGTGCACGAGCCGCAACGAAGTCGTCTGTCACGGCATTCCGCGTGACGACGAGGTCCTCATCGACGGAGACATCGTGAACGTCGACGTGACCACGAATGTAGACGGCTATCACGGCGACACCTCGGCTACGTTCCTGGTGGGAAACGTCAGCTCCGACGCGGTGCGACTCGTGGAAGCCGCGCGGCGTTGCCGCGACGCCGGCATTGCAGTCGTTCGCGATGGGGCTCGCCTGGGAGACATTGGCGCCGCCATCCAGGAACAGGCGCGCAGGGAGGGCGTGAGCGTAGTGACCGAGCTCGGCGGCCACGGCATCGGCCGGAGCATGCACCTCGCACCGCACGTGCCTCACACCGGGCATCGCGGCGCCGGCATTCGACTGAAGACCGGGATGGCGCTCACCATCGAACCGATGGTCAACCAGGGCCGCGCCGAGGTCGTGTTCCTGGACGACGGTTGGACCGTGCTGACTGCGGATCGGGGGCTGTCTGCTCAGTGGGAGCACACGTTGATCGTGACTGCGGACGGCTGCGAGCTGACGACGTTGCTCTGAACGCACTGTGCGGCGCGAACCGCCAAGCTCCATCGCCGCAACGCAACTCTGGCGCGGCAGGGCTATACACTGAGGGCAAGTGTGAGACACGGACGCTGGCAAGGACCCATCTCCATCAGAAGCGACGGCTAACATCACGCCCTCTGATATCTCCAGAACGACGAGGACTGGGTATCCAGAGGCTGCGAGGGGGAGCAAAGCGGGTCTACTTCGTGCCGACGGCCACCACCAGCTCGCACGGACCGACGAAGGCTCCGTCGCGCTCGACCTCGACGAGCGCGCGCCCCACCTCTTCCCAGGCCGTGTCGCGCCCCGCGGCATCGAGAGACGACAACATTTGATGGAGCGCCCCGAACGATTCCTGCTCGAAGCGCAGGCAAGCCGCGGCGGACTCCATCCGGAGCGGCGCCTCAATCCGCTCGGCTCGGATCTCAGAAAACCCCGCCCTTGCAAGGGCGTCCTCGAGCACGCCGGGGCCGCCAAGGCTGAACGGACCGGGTTGACCGAGTACGGGCGCTCCCAGCTGAGCGTGC
>DASQDA010000687.1:0-12911 GCA_035634435.1 Polyangiaceae bacterium | reverse complement strand
GGAGCTCCGACCGGGGCACCCTGCGGGAGCGAAGACGATCTTGGTCGTCGACGACGCGGACGAGATCCGCAAGCTCCTGGTGCGTCTGCTCTCGAAATCGGGTTTTCGCGTGCTCGAGGCCAACAGCGGCATGCTGGCCCTGCGGATGGTCAAGGAATACAACCCCGATCTGCTGGTGCTCGACGCGATGTTGCCGGAGCTACATGGTTTCGAAGTCGCTCGGCGCATCAAGCAGGGCGAACGTTATCGCAACATGCCGATCATCATGATCAGCGCTGTCTACCGCGGCTGGCGCTACGCGGAAGATCTCAAGCAATCCTTCGGCGTCGACCGCTTCATCGAAAAACCGTTCCGCATTCAGGAGGTGGTGCAAGCGGTCACTGACGCGCTGAGCGAAAAGCCGCACTCGGTAGAGGATGAGCGCGACCTTCCTGCGGAGGCTGAGCGGGCCCTCCAGTCAGGCATTGCCGCGTACCGAGCCGCGAGCATCGATGAAGCTATCGAACACTTGAAGCGGGGTGTCGCCATCGACCCACTCGCGTTCCGCTTGCACTTCCACCTGGGACTGTTGCTTGGCAAGAAAGGAGAGGTGTTCGAGGCCATCGCCTCGCTGGACACCGCCGTGGAGATCAACGGACGCCACTTTCCGGCATTGAAGAACTTGGCAATCCTGTACCAAAAAGCCGGCCTTCGGAACCGGGCAGTGGAGATGTGGGAGCGCGCGTTGCATGTGGCGGCCGACGAGCCCACGCGCCAGACGGTGCGGCAACACCTGCTGCGGCTCCTGTGATTCACCCGTTATTGAGGCAAAAAGTCATGCCGCCCGCTTTTTCGGCCCGCTCGCTCTTTCCTTTGACGTTCCAGCTCGCCTATCGTTGGGCTCGCTGGCCGGCGTGACTGCTGCTGGTGCGGTCGCGTGCTGCTGAAAAGTGACGTAGGAATGCTAGCCTCGCGCTATTCTGCGTTCCGACCCATCGCTCGAGTCCCTGGCGCCCGGCTGAATGAAATTCCTCTGTCCTAGCTGCAAAGCTAAGTACCAGATAGGCGACGAGAAGGTCGCGGGACGCTCGGTGCGGATGAAATGCCGTAAGTGCGGGCACGTGATCCAGGTGTCGAGCGCGGATGCAGCGCCAAGCTCGACAGCTCCACCGCCTGGTCCCGCCGATTCGATGGTGGAATTGGAAGCGCCGCCTTCGAGTGTTCTCGACTCGCGCGCTGACTCCGAGCTAAATCCTGAGCCGTTTGCGAGCGCCGAGTCACCCCCTTCGAGCACCGTAGAGCCGCGCTCGATCGCCTCGCGTCGGACAGCGGAGCCTTCGCGCCCGCAGGCGGCCTCGAGACCTCTCGCACCTCCGCCTCGCGTGACCCTTGCCTCGAAGGGAGCGGCCTCGGTGACTAAAGCAGCGGGAGCAGCCGAGCCCGTGGCACCGGCCGCCCTCGAGCCGCCAGCGGCAGCAGCCACGCCGCCGGTAGCACCCGCGCCTCCGGCAGCACCCGCGCGTCCGCCCCCCAAGCAAACGGCTCCCCTACGAAAGCCGGCGTTCGCGCCGCGCGTCAACCGTCAGGTAGAGGCGCCTGTGGCGCCATCGTCGCCACTGCGACCCTCGCCGCCTGCGGACGCCGCGGCAGGCACGGGCCCAGCACGCCCAGGCGCGACCCCCGCCGCCCCAGGCGTGAGCCCCGCCGCCCCAGGCGCGAGCCCCGCAGCCCCAGGCGTGAGCCCCGCAGCCCCAGGCGCGAACCCGCCGCCACAAAGCCCACCTGCCAAAGTAGGTGCCGTCCGCAGCGGCAAGGCAACCCTGCAAGGGGGCACTTCAGCTGCATCGCTCGGCGCCGGCAAGGCGGGCAGCGTCGCAGCCGGGATTGCGCTCGGCCGTCAGTCGCCTGCCTTCGGCGGCGCCAGTGTTTCGACGGCTCAATCGCCCGCGGGGCGTAAGCCCGATCCCGCGCCAGTCGCGGAGCCGGAGCCGCCGTCGGCGGGCGTCAAGGACGAGTACGCGGAAGAAGAGCAGACGCGCATTGCGGACGTCACGTCACTGGCGGGGGCGTTCAGCGCGGCCGTCAGCGGTCCGCAGGGGCATTCCCCCATTGCTGATCCGTCGAGCATGCCCGGTGACGAATGGTTCGTCGGTATCAACGGGGTGCCGGTTGGGCCCATCCGCCTGAGCGAGCTCCGTTCCAAGGCTGGCTCCGGCTCCATCACGAAAGAGTCGTTGGTCTGGCGCGACGGCTTCGAAGAGTGGCGACCGCTCAAGAGCTTTCCCGAGCTCGTTGCCATCGTCGAAGAGAGCTTGTCGAGCGTGCGTACCTCGCTCACGCCGTTCATGCCGGAGACGGCGCTCCCGTCCGCGGCGGCGACAAGTAGCGTCACTGCGCTCTCGGATCCCTTCGCCCAAGACCCCGCGCGCGCCTCCGCAGCTTCGTTGAGCGGCGCGGTCGCTGGTGGAGCCCTGATCAGCGACGACCTCGAGGCCGCCGGTCTGCGCCGCAAGCGCACCTCACCCACGGCCACTTGGATCGCCATGGTCGTCGCGGTGCTGTTCGGACTGACGCTCGGGTTCGTGTTCTTCAGCAAGCAGCAGCAGCCTGCGGAGATCATCAAGTACGTCGAGGTTCCAGCCAAGGAGCAGCCGGCGCCCGTCGGCGCTTTGCCGTCCCCCTCCGGCGACACTCCGATCGACGATCCGAAGAGCATCGGAAAGAGCTCGGGCGTTCCCAAACCGACCGCCAAGGTCGAGCCCGAGAACAGCAAGTTGACCGGTGGCCTCAAGGGCTTGGGGCTGTCCGGGCTTTCCGCCGGACCCAAAGCGCCGGCGGGCGGCAATGTGCCTGCTTCGACGGGTGGCCAGCTCGACCAGGCGCAGCTGCAGCCCGTGGTCGCACGCTACACGTCCAGCGTAAAACGCAGTTGCTGGCAACCGGCGCTGGACACACGCGACAAGGACGCGCCGACGTCGGCCCGCGTGAACGTGACGATCGCAATTAGCGGCAGCGGTACGGTGCAGAACGTGACCCATAACGGCGATCCGCGTGGCTATCGCGGCCTCGCCAACTGCATCGCTGGACGCGTGCGCGGCTGGCAGTTCCCCGCAGCCGGCGGGTCAACCACGGTCAACGTGCCGTTCGTGTTCGTCGCCCAGTGAGCTGGCTGAAATAGGCGCGCCCGGCAGGTTGCCCCGCCGGGCGTGGTCGCAGTCACTCGTAAGCCGGGTTCTGTGTGCGTTCGGAATCGCTTCGTCACGCCGGGCTATCATTCCTCTAGGGAGCGCGTCGCCGCGCCCCTCTTGCGGCCTACCCAGGGGCTCGGGCGGGCAGCCCTCGAACGCCCCTCTACGTGGCCTTGCTCCGGATGGGGTTTGCCGTGCCGCGACCGTTACCGGTCGCGCGGTGGGCTCTTACCCCACCGTTTCACCCTTACCGGAGGGACGTTGCCGTCGCTCCGGCGGTTTCGCGTTTTCTGTGGCACTTTCCTCGAGGTCACCCTCACCGGGCGTTACCCGGCATCCTGCCCTGCGGAGCCCGGACTTTCCTCTCGACGCGACGATGTCGCGTCCAGCGATAGCCTGAGCGGCTGCGGCGGCGCACAGTTACCACGAAAGGAGCCGGGCGGGGCAGGGGACGGGTGCTGTCAAGCGGCGCTGCGCCAGTTGGTGCCGGCCGCCGAAAGCTCCTCAATTCGCAGCTTCAGCTTGCGCTTCGCGCGGGCTTCTAGCTGACGTGCTCGCTCGCGTGACACTCCGAGGCGTCGACCAATCTCCGCCAACGAGAGCTCCTCCTCGGCGTCCGCCATCAGGCGGTTCTCGACGATGAAGCGCTCGCGCTCGTCCAGGAGAGCCACCGCATCATGGACGGCGTCACGCAAGTAGCCGTCGACTTGTTTCGCCGACGCAGCATCCTCCTGGTTGACATCCGTCGCCACGAGGGTGTCGCCCAACGTGGTGACGGAGTCGTCGTACACCTTGCTGTCGAGCGAGACATCGCGCGCTTCCAGGCGCCGCATCATGGACACCACCTTGGCTGTCGGGAGGTGCAGGGCTTCGGCCAGCATTTCGTCCGCGTGATCGCCTTCGCCAACCAAGTTGGTGATGCGTACGCGCTCGCGTCGGAGCTTGAAAAACATCTTCGATCGAAGCGCGCCAGAACCGACGCCCACCAGGCTCCACGATCGGATGATGTGGTTGAGGATGTAGGCTCGAATCCAGTAAGCACCGTAGGTGACGAAGCGGGTGCCGCGGTCCGGATCGTACTTGTCCAAAGCATGCACGACGCCAAAGTTCCCTTCGGCGATGAGCTCGGAAACCGGGATTCCATATCGGCGATAGCGCAGGGCAATCGCCACAACGTAGCGAAGGTGCGACTCCACGATCAACGATCGCGCATTCTCGTCATGACAATCGAGCCAGAGACGGGTCAAGCGCGTCTCTTCCTCGCGGGAAAGCTGCGGGTAGGCTTGCACGTGGGAGATGTACTGAGCGACTTGCGTGTCCATCTGTGGGGCCATGGGAGTTCCTGTTCAGCAGACGCCTAGCACGTGTCTAAGACACCGGTAGGACAGAGGCGGGTGCGATACTGTGTTCCCCCCTTCATACGCGGACTTTTCAGCGGAGGTTCCGCCGACGAGGTTGCTTAGGACGTTCGGCAAAGCCTCTGAGACGGCTGGTCATGGCGCCTGGGCCGGTCGAACAGTCGAGTGCGCGTGCCTACACGCGCGCGCCGCGAGCCCGACGGCGGGCTGCACGTGCACGCCGGTAGCGCGCCTCATGGGATTCCCCGGCGTCCGCTTTCCAGCTGCGGCACGAGAACCTCGGCTACGTAGCGGTGTCTACGCAGCCGAGTCTACTTTGGCCTGAAACTGAGCCCCCGCCGCGGGGCGCTCAGTCGAGCTCGTCAAACTTTGAACGAAGAGCCGCAGCCGCACGTCCCGGCGACGTTCGGATTGCCGAACTTGAATCCGGAGCCGTGATTTGTCTCGACGTAGTCAATCTCGGTGCCGTCGAGGTACTGGTAGCTCAGCGGATCGATGAAGAGCTGAACACCATTGGATTCGAACTGCTCGTCCAGGTCGGTGGCCTGCTCCTCGAAATACAAGTCGTACTGGAACCCTGCGCAGCCGCCACCAATCACGCGCAGACGCAGGCCCTGGCCGTGCAGGCCTTCGCTCTCGGAGATCTCACGGACCTTATTTGCCGCAAGCTGGGTAATGGAGATCATCGTCAAAAGGACCTTTCGTTTCGCCACCCGGGGGCGCCATGGCCTGGCGCTACCACAAGTTGCCCCATTATAGGCACGCGCGCGTGTCCTCGCCAGCCCACCACACGTATCGATCGGTCGAGCTCCTAGGGGCCGCTGCCGCCCGAGCCAGCCGGATCAGCGGGTGCGTCTGGCTGCGTGGACGGCGCTTGCAGGCGCGTCTCGTCCACCCGCGACAGACCTCCCGCGCGGCACGCCAGGACAGCGCTGCCGGATCCGAGAGCCGCAGGACGCAGTGGCTCACTGCAAGCAGTGCCCTGCAAGCGCTCTGACGTACCATCGCTCCCGACGGACAGGAGCGGGGCATCCGGCTGAACGAGGAGCACGGTCCCCGGCACCCCCAGCACGAGCTCGCCAAGGCGCGCGCGCGTGTTGCTTCGGGCACCGGGGCGGCCGAGCGGGACGCGGAAGGCCTCCTGCCCATCGGCCCGGAAGCCCAGCAAGATGTCACTCGCGGAGACGACGCGGAGCTCGCCGGTGTTGCTGGCGGCCATGATTGGCAGGAGCCCCGGGTCCGGCTCGACCAAGCGTTGGACGCGGGCTCCGCTTTCCGTATCCAGCTCGACCACCTCGCCCGCATCGACGACAACCCAGAGCTTCGCGCCATGCGCCTGTGCGGCGTCTATCTTACCCCCCAGCCGATAGCTGCGGGTGGTCTGGCCGTCCGGCGTCAGCACGAGCACCTCACCCGAGCTGAGCACCGCGATGCGCTTCGATGAAGCCACTTCGCCGAGCCAGCGGGGTTCCTCCGGCAGCCGCCGCTGGAACACCATCGCACCACTGCCGTCGAGCTCGACCAGGGTCCGGCCGCGCGCGGCGAGCAAGCCGCCGTTGCTCAGGGCTCCGACCAGCAACTCACCGTCGAGCAATCCGGAGGGCAGCTTCCAGCGCGACAGCGTCTGCCCGCGCGCTGAGAACCAGGCTACCTCGCCATCGCGGGTGAAGATGCCGCGCCGTTGCGAGCCAAATGCAATCGGACCAGCGGCTGCCACTTGGGACCCCAAGCTGGCCGTCCACAGGAGCTTGCCGTCCGCCCCGTACTCCGAGAGCGCGGGCTGCGTGTGAGCCAGCACGATGGTTCCGTCGATAGTGACCAGCGGTGCGTACGCGATGCCGCCGGGGACTCGCGTCGTCCAGGCCACGCGTGGGTGGCGCGGCAACGCGCGAGCTCGTGCTTGCGAAGCGACGCTCGGCATCTGGACGGAGAAGCGCTGAACGACGCCAGGATCGTGCCGCAGTTGCTGTGCACGTGTCTCGCCAGCGAGCACCGCGAGCAGCAAGGCGCCGAGCAGCTCAACGCGCTTCGACACGGACGAAGTACTCCTCGTCACTCGCCGGAGCGACCTCGGGATGAGGGGTTGGCGCCCAGGGGTTGGGAACGAGACGCAGCTCGAGACAAACGCGGGCGCCTCCACTCTGAATGTCGGGGCTCCACCAGGGGCTGAAGGTGTCGCGCGCAGAGCGTTTTACTTCCTCGCCCGTGCGGTGAACGCGCACCGGTACGTCGCGGTCGGGCCCCGCCAGAGCAGTGACTTGCAGCACGGCGTGCTGTGGGCGAGCGCGGTGGACGGCATCCTCGACGCTGAAGCGGAGCCGCGCCGGGCCGGTCGCGCAAACCACGTCGACATCCCGCAAGAAGGCCAGGCGACCGCGGAGCATGCCAGGCACAGCAAGATCAGCGGCATCGCGCTCCGAGTCGTTGGGCTCGCTCTCGCGAGTCGGCTCCACGCGCGCGGGAGCCACGGTCAGCTGGTAGTCGTCCGACACGTTCTCGTAGACCGGAGGAAAACCGACGTGCGTCGTCGCATCGCGGTCTTGCATCACCGCGAACAGATAGTTGCCAGCAGGTAGCGTCAGCGCATCGACGACGAGGTCGCGCGGCGGCTGTCCCGCACAATAGCGCCCGAACGCGGTTTCCGAGCCTTCCGCGTAGATCCAGGTGCAGAGCGCCATGTTGGGAAGCGACGTGGTGGTCACCCGCACGGCTTTGGTGCCGGGCGGCACGACGATCTTGTAGAAGTCGCGATCGCTGCGCTCCTCGTCGAGGCGGCGGCCGATCTGGCCAGTCACCGTTCGAGCAAAGGGGACCGCGAGAGCCTGGCTCGCCGAATCGTTGGGCTCGACCTCGCGCCCGTCGAAGACGTCTTCGCGCGTGACACTGCGAAAGATCTGGTAGCCGCCGATCACCAGCGCGACAGCCAGCACGGCGAGCGCGGCCCAGGCAATGCGGCCCAGGGCGTGTAGCTTGCGCTCGTAGCGTTCGACCTCCGCTCGTGTGGCAGCATCGCTGTCGTCCGTGACCAGCTTGCGAACATCGGTCGAAAGCAAGAGCTCGACGCTCGCTTGTCCCTCGCCACGAAGCTCGTCGAGCAGAGCGTTTTGCAGCTCCGTCACGGTCTGCAGGCGTCGACTGGGATCTTTTTCCAGAGCGCGCAGCAGGAGCAGGCTGATGCTCTCCGGTATCTGACGAGCGGGACTGCGCTCGTGCGGCGCGATGGGTGCTTCCAGCAGATGCTGCGACAAGACGCCGAGCGGTGTGCCGGCGACGAATACCGGGGAGCCCGTTAGACACGTATACATCAGCGCTCCGAGCGCATAAACATCACTTTGCGGACCCACGCTCTCGCCGCGGATCTGCTCCGGCGACATGTAATAGGGCGTGCCCACGATGGCGCCGTGCGATGTCAGGTCGGACAGCTCGGGGGACTCCCGCAACTTGGCTAGCCCGAAGTCGAGCACCTTCACGATCTCCTCGCCGGAGTGACCGTGGATCACCAAGATGTTCTCGGGCTTCAGGTCCCGATGCACGATGCCCTTTTCGTGCGCTTCCGCCAGCGAGTTACAGATCTGCACGACCAGCTTGGCCGTGCGCTGCACGTCCAGTGCGCCTTCGCGGCGGATGATTTTGCCCAGGTCCTCGCCGCGCAAGTACTCCATCGCCAGGTAGACGAGGCCATAGGCCGTGCCGAAGTCGAAGACCTGCACGGTGTTGGGGTGGGAGAGCTTGCTGACCATCAGCGCTTCGCGCTTGAAACGCGCCACTTGCGCGGCATCCTGCGTCAGCTCGCCGCTCAGAAGCTTGAGCGCCATCCGCTTGCCGATGCGCGCGTGCTCGACGCGATAGACCACGCCCATTCCGCCGCGCCCGATCTGCTCCACGATGCGGTAGCGATCGGCGACAACGCGTCCAATCAGCGGATCGGCCACGTGCTGGGGATCGGCCGGGAGGTCGTGATGCGGCGGAGCAGCCGGCGCGCGCGGGCTCGCCCACGAGGACCCAGCGGCCGCCAAGGAAGACGCAGCGACCGCGGAGTCGCTCGCCCGGGGGTGAAGCGCCAGCACCGGATTGAGCGCGGAACCGCAATGGCTGCAATAGCGAGCGTCGCTCGGACAGGACCGTTGGCAACTGGAACACTCGCTGTTGCCGGGTGCCGCGTCTGCCATTTAGGGACGTGCCTTCAGCAGAAAGTCCGCCGCAATCTCGGGCACACGCGTGCCGCCCGGCGCGTCGATGGCCCCTTTGAGGGTGCCGAAGACGCTGACGGCCTGCCCCACGTTCCAGGCCGAAGGGGCGCCGTGAACGATGCGACTGAGACACGGTCGCTTGGGGCAGCCACTGCTCGTGTCGAGCACGAGCAAGGTCGAGTGCGCCTGCTTCTTTGCCTCCAGTACCTTGCCGTCGAGGGCCACCTTCCAGCCCTGCTTGCGCTCGATGTCGGTGGCGATGGCAGCGTAGGACGTGGTCGCCTGCGAGCGAAAGCGCGTGGCCTCCTCGGCAAGGCTGGCCACACGCCGCACTCGGATTGGGACCAGACGTGGAGCGCTGTTGGGTGCGCTCGAACGCAGCACGATGGTGGTCTCGCCCACCTTGGACACGTTCATCTCTTGGGCGAAGCGCCCCTCCGCGTCCACACTGAGCGGCCGCTCGCTGACGCTGACCGTCGCGCCCTTTTGCGTGCGCCCAGCGAGCACGAACTTCGAGGCCTCGGTGGTGATGCTCGCGCCCGGAGCCTCCACCAGCAGCGGCACGATGCCCAGGCGGAAGCTAACCTCGCCTTGCAAGGTGTCGCTGTCCGGCGGCTTGACGCTGTAGGCGACGCGACGATCCAGCACTTTCACGACGCTCTCGGGTCCAGTGAGCTCCGCGCTGACGTCGATGTCGTAGACCCCGTGCCCACGCGAATCGAGCACGAGCGCGTCGTTGGCAAGACGCACGCTGCTTCCGGGCAGTGCGTCGACCAAGACGCGCAGCCGCGGCACGCTCTCGGTGATCGCACTCACATCGCCCCGTACGCGGTACTGGATGGCGAGATCCAGCGACACCTCGCGGGATTCGGCGGCCCCTGGTTCCAGGACCGTCAGGGCGAATCGCTGGACGCCGACGCTCAATGGACGCTGCAGCTTCAAAGTGGCCTTCTGCCCTCCGAACAAACCCGACTCGCCCCCCAGCGTGACGCGGGTGCCGTCTGCGCACGAAGCGCAAGTGAGCTCGAGTTGCTCGCTGCCGCGTTCGTCGAGCGTGGCGCGGGCTTCGATGCTCAACGTCGAGCGTGACGAAGCGAAAAGGATCGCACCCACTCCAAGCAGAGCGAGCACGACTCCCGCCAGGAAAAACGCCGGCCACGACAGCTTGCGCGGCGGGGCGCGGGAAGCATCTTCGTGCGCCGAATGCGCCGCCGGAAGGGGAGCCGCTTCTGGCGGGTGGCTCGGCTCCAGCGCCTGCAAGGGGGGCGGCGGCGGCGCCGAAGGGAAGGGCTCGGAGGGCAACGCCGGGCTAGCCTTGGATAGCCCCGGGTTGATCGGCGCGATGCCCGGTCGCGCCACACCGAGGATCGTCCGCGTGTGGGGTGGGACGGCGCCCGGGGCTCCAGTGTTGCCGCCGGGCGCTTTCGAGGCATTCCCTTCCGAGACGTTCATCGCCAGCGTCGTCGATCCCGGAGCAGCGGCGGCCTGGGGCGGGGGAGCCAGACCGAGCACCGTGCGGGCGCGCTGGTCGGCCACGCCCACCGGCGCCACCCCCAACAACGTGGAGCCCAGATTGGGCGCCGCGGACCGATCCCCGGACGCCTGCTGAGCGCCGGGGGTCGCATGGCCGACCAGAGTTCTTCCAAAGTCTCCAGCGGCTGCTGGGGGCGGAGGCGTTACCTCCGAGCTCGGCAGCTCCGCACCGCACAACGCGCAGGCCTGCGAAGGCGGTGAGTTCTGCGTGCCGCAACGCGGACAGATGGTCATCCCGCCGCCACTATAGCGCGGACTTCGATGGAACGAGCGCGGTTCAGCCGCCGCAAGCGAGCCGCCGGATGTCAGGTCTTTGCCCAGTTTGCCACGTTCGGCCTAAGGATGATCCATCACGGCTCTGCGGCTCCGAGCCAGACACGACCTGCAGCAGTCCGGACAGGAAACGAACATGAACCTGACGTTGATGGACGTTCTCCGGGCTGCTCGTGCCCGATTGGTGCCATTCCCCGCCGAGAGCGCCGCCTATTTGATCTTGACGGCTGCCGAGCAGCTGACCCGCCCCCCGCGTCGGTCCTGCCTTTCCAGCATCGTGTTGGATGCCGACGGCAGCGTGCGCGCAGTCGGCGGCGAGCCCGCCGACGAGGTGGACGCCGAAAGGGACCTGCGCGAAATCTTGGGTCAATTGATCGAAGTCGCTTCATCCCCGGGCCCGGCCCTCTCGAGGGCTGCCGGCCGCGCAGCGCTCGGTGACGTGGCGGCGCTGAGCAGCGAGCTGGAAAAAGCGCTCATTCCTTTCAATCGCTCGGCCGCGCGGCGTGCGCTGATCCGCCTACATCGCGAGACGGAGCGGCTGGTGGAAGCTGGGCGCTTACCCGTCGCGGCCGTGAGCAAGACCCCTATGGAGCCGCCGCCTGAGCCTGCTCCCGCGGCTGAGGCTCCAAAGCTGCTCGCGACCCCCGCGCCGCCGTTCGTGCACGAAAGCGCAGCATTGCCGCCGGTCCACGCCCGGGTCACCCCGCCCCCTCCACGAGCGAGCGGCGCAGATGCTCTGGCGAAACCGGCGCCGTCGAGCGCCGCCCCGTCCGAAGCTGAATGGATTCAGGTGGAAGCGGTGACACGACCCGAGACGCGATTGGGGCGGGTACGCGCTGGCCGAGGGCAAGCGCCCCTGCGGTCCGCCCCGGCCTGGGCTGAGGCCGAGCTCGGTTTGGAGGAAGACGAGCTCACGGACCGCGCACCGGCCGTGCTCGAGCGGCGGCCCCGCGAGGCAGCGGCGGAGCTTGCCGTGGCGGAACCGCATTTCGACGAGGAGACCCCGGGAATGCTGGAGCTAGAGGTGGACGACATCGTCGAGGAGGAGGACACGCCCGTGGAGCTGGGTCGCGTGGCGCCCTATGCTGGCTTGCCCGCGGTGCGGAGCGAGCTGTGCGATCTCGTCGAAGGCTTCGAAGTGGGCGCCTCGGCCACCGATTCCGAGCTGCGTCGCGAGCTGGCCGCGCTGGCCGATATGGACCTGACGCCTGGACCACGGCAAGTCGGCTCTCGCTAAGCAGGCCGTTGACGCCCCGGGACGGTATGCAATCGTGGCCTCTATGCACGCTCAGAACCTCGCCATCCTCAAAGGCCTCATCTGTGTTGCATGGGCGGATGGCAAGGTGACGAGCGCGGAGAGCGAGCTCATCGATGCCTTGCTTCAGACGTTCGGAGCCACTCCGAGCGAGGCGAGTGAGCTGCGAAGGTTCGCTGCTAGCGCGCGCAGCGTGCAGGACGTCCCCATTCATGAGCTGAGTTACAACGACCGGCGCGTGCTGCTGAATCAGGCAGTGATCGTCATGCTCGTCGACGGAGAGAAGCACGAACGCGAGGTGCGACTCATCGACGAGCTCTGCCAGATGTTACGCATTCCGTTGCTGGAGGCGCGTGGCATCGTGGAAGCTTCCGAGGCATACGCCAAGAAGCTCGTGCCCCTGATCGCGAGCTGAGCGCCTCGTGTCAGCTCAGCTCGGGTGAGCTGGCAGCGACTGCGACTTGAAGCGCTCGATTTCCTTGAGCAGCGCCATCGGGCTGAACGGCTTCGTGTAGTAAGCGGCGGCGCCAGCCTCGCGCGCCCGATCGCGCGACTCGTCGTCGTCCAACGCGCTGATGATCACCACGGGAATACCCCGAGTCGTTGGCTCTTCGCGCAACCGACGACAGACCGCCAGCCCGTCGTACTGACCCGGCAGCATCAAGTCGAGGAGCACGAGGTCAGGCGGCGAGGTGAGCGCAACGTCGATGGCCTTGATGCCCGTGGCAACGGCGGTGACCTCGTAGCCGCGTGCCTGCACCAGCGCCTCGATCATGCGGCGGATCGAGTCCTGGTCCTCGCACACGAGAATCTTCATCGTCGACCATGATAACCGAACTGTCCCTGCCGACGTGCACTTTAATCCTATCCGAGGCTGCGCGCCTCGGCGATCGAGCGCCGGTGTCGGATGTTGTGGTCGGTGGCTCGCCCTGACGCTTGCGCGACGCTCAGGGAGCGGTTCGCTGCAGCACGAGCCAGGTCTCCGTGGAGCCCTGCTCGCCATCGCGCAGTGCAACCTCGGCCCCCATGGCGGTGGCTGCGTAGTGCGCGGCCAACAACGAGATGGTCAAGGGACGCCCCAAGCTCGCAGGGTCCGTTTCGTTGCGGGCAAGCTCGATGCGCAGCGATTCGGGCA
>DASQDA010000686.1:0-2863 GCA_035634435.1 Polyangiaceae bacterium | reverse complement strand
CTGACGGTGCGGATTGCCGCGCGGTGGCTGGACATCGAGGAACCGGCGCCCGCCCTCGCGCTCGCCGAAGAGCTATTGCGGGAGCCCGCGCGTAAGGGCGACGCCGTGCAACTGCTCGAGCGGCTGCTGACACTGCCAGCGAGCGCCGAGGGCGGGCCCGAGTCGTCGCTCGTGGCCGCCACGCGTCACCTCAAGGCGCACTATCGCGAGCGAGGAAGCAGCGTCGACGTTGTCCGCATGCTCGAGATCGAGAAGCAAGTCGCGCAATCGCGTGCCGAGCGGCGCGCACTCCTCGAGCAGATCGTCGAGCTCCGGCTCAGCGAGCTCGACGACGGCGTCGGCGCGTTTGCGGCGGCGGCCGAGCTCGTGCTGCTCGAGCCCGCCGAGCGCTCTCACCGCGCGCTCTTGAGCTCTCTCGCGGGGCGCATGAGCTGCGCCGAGCTCCAGGCGGAGGTGCTGGTGCGTGCCGCTCGGCTGCGCCCCGACGACACCACCGCCGCCGAGCTTTTCAACGAAGCGGCTGCGGTCTACCAGCATCCCCTCGGCAACCCTGCCGCGGCCATCGAGCTCTACCGTGAGGTGACCGCCCTGGACGCGCCTGCGGCGAGCGCGGAGCTTCTGGCGTTGCGCGAGCTGTCACGCCTGCTGCGGGCGGAGGGCCATGCGAGTGAGCGCACGCGCGTCCTCGAGCGGCTGGCAGACCTCGAAGACGACGTTGCTGCGCGCCGGGCGGCGCTGGGTGAGGCGGCGACCTTGGCCTCCACGCTGCTCGCCGATCCTGCGCGAGCCATCGTGGCCTATCGCAAATGCATCGCCGAAGACGCTCGCGACTTGCCAGCGATGGACGGACTGTGCGCGGCCCTCGAGCAGCTGCAACGCTGGGACGAGCTCATTGCCGCCCTGGAAGCGCGCGCCAGCATCGAGACGCAAGAGGCAGCACGCCGCGATCGCGTACGTCTGGCGCGTCTGCACACCGAAGTGAAGGGGGATCCAACCACGGCCGTGGAGGCATGGTGGCGTGTGGTGGAGCTACACGGCGCCGACGCCGAGAGCTTCGTGGCGCTCTCGCAGCTGCTCGCCGAAGAGCAACGCTGGTCGGAGCTCGCCGAGTTGCTCGCAAACGAGATACAGAGCGCGACCGAGGGCGAGCGACAGCTCGAGCTGTGGGCGGAGCTCGGCGCGCTGCATGAGCACCGCACGCTACGCCCCATTCCGGCGCTGGAGGCCTATGTTACCGCAGGCGATTGGCCGAGCGCCATGCGCGTGGCTGGGGCGCGGCAGGCGGAAGCGGCTGCCGGTCGACGCGTGTGCGAGCGGCTGTTGGCGCTCGCTACGCGGGCCTGGGGCGAGAGCGGCGAAGGACCTGAATCCGCGGCCGCCACGACGGCAGACTGGGCTCTGGTCGAGCTGTGCCAGCGTTTCTCGGAAGCGGGCGAGCACGCCGAGGTGGTCGAGCAGCTGCTTTCAGGCGCGGAGCTTCCCTTTGCGGAGCGCCGGCGGCGTGAGTTGCGCCGCGAGGCTGCTTGTCTCGCCTCCGATCGGCTGGATGACGGCGAACGTGCGATCACGCTGTTCCAGGAGCTTTTGGAGCAAGACGCGGATGACGAGGTGGCGCGTGCAAGCGTCACGCGGCTGGCCGTCCTGCTGGAGGAAAAGGGTCGCTTCGAGCCGATCGCGACGCTCTGGGAGAACCAAGCCACGGTACGCGCGGCCGGCGGGGACGTTGCGGGCGCACAGGCGCTCTGGGCACGCGCTGGCGAGCTCCTCGAAGAGCGCCTTGCGGACAGGCAGCGGGCGGTCAGTGCCTACGAGCAGGGAGCCGCGCTCGGGGGCGAAGTCTGCCTGGAGGCGCTAGCGCGCATCCATCGTGACGAGGGTGCGCTCCCGCTGCTCGCCGCGGACCTGGAGCAGCTGCTGAAGATCGCGAGCGGCGACGCGCTCGGCGAGCGCTCGTTGCGGCTCGCCGCGACGTACAGCGAGCTCGCGCTCCCGGAGAAGGCGCGACAGACGCTCGAGGCAGCCCTTCCGCGGGTCGTCGACGGAGCTCCACTGCGCACGCGCCTGGCCGTTCTTTATCGCGAGGCTCAGGACTACACGGCGCTGGCGCGCCTCGTCGAAGAGGAGGCGGATCGTGCCGTGGAGCGCGTCGATCAGCTCCGCCTGTTGCGTGAGGCGGCCGAGCTGCATCTGCAGCAACGCCGACACGCAAGCCCGGCTGTGCCACTGCTAGAACGCGCAGTCGGCCTGGAGCCGGATGAGCCCCTACTCCGCTTGCGGCTCGCCCAGGCCTTGCGAGGCTGCGAACGCCTGGACGATGCGGCGGCCGTGCTGCAGGACCAGGTCGTTCGCTACGGCGCCCGGCGTCCCAAGGACCGCGCACTGATTCATCACGAGCTCGGGCGCGTGCTCTTGGCGCAGAATAACCCTGGCGGCGCCCTCGACGAGCTCGAAGCCGCCGCGCGTATCGACCCGGCGCACCCGCACGTCTTGCATTTATTGGCACGCACTGCGCTCGAGCAAGGCGACCTCGATCGCGCGGAGCGCGGTTACCGGGCGCAGCTCATGGTCAACGCCGGAAGGAACGCGGAGGACGCGCCCAGTCGCGGCGAGGCCTTGATAGCGCTGGGCGAAATCGCGGCGAAGCGCGGCGACAGCGTTCGTGCCGACGAGTTTCTTTCGAGCGCCTTCGAAGCGGCGCTGGAGGATCCGCGTGAAGCGCAGCGGCTCGAGCAGGCGCTGCGCGGGCGAGCGCGTCCCGAGCTCTTCGCGCGGGTGCTCGAGCTGCGGCTGGAGCAGGGCGTTCCGAGCGAGGAGGCCGCAGGCTGCCTGTCGGACCTCACCGACCTGTATGCGACGGTGCTGG
>DASQDA010000685.1:0-12361 GCA_035634435.1 Polyangiaceae bacterium | reverse complement strand
ACCGCCACTGCCGCAGGCGGCATGCCCGGGATGGCCGGGAGCGCGGGAGCGGTAGGGCAAGGCGGAACGTCGGCTGGGGGCAGCGCGGCAACCGGGGGCTCAGACGCCGCCGGCGAGGCAGGCGCGCCCTTTGGCGGCATGCCCGCACAATCGGGAGGTGCGCCCAGCACGAGCGGCGGAACGGCTGGTGCTGGCGGCGCGCTGGCGAGCCCGCTCCGCGCCTTCCGACTGCGCGCCGAGCTGCAGAATGCTCCGGTCGGAGTGCAGACACCCGTTCCTCGGCTCAGCTGGGCCTTCGAAGGCGTGCCGGAGCGCGGACTGACGCAGACGGCCTATGAGCTACTCGTCGCCACGACGCCCGAGAAGCTGCAAGCCGGCGATGGCGATCTCTGGAGCAGCGGACCCATCGAATCGAGCGAGTCGCTCATCCGCTATGCGGGAAAAGCGCTGGGCTCGTTCGCACGTGCACACTGGAAAGTACGCGTCCGCGATCACGCGGCGCGCTGGTCCACGTGGAGCCCCGGCTCCGAGCTGACCGTCGGCGTTTTGAGTGCCGCAGATTGGGGAGCACAGTGGCTAAGCGCCGCGGCTGGACCACCGCTACCGATCTTCCGCCGCGAATTCTCCGTGAGCAAGCCCGTGCGGCGCGCGCTGGCGGCGGTGTGTGGTCTCGGGCAGTTCGAGCTCCGCATCAATGGCAAGAACGCAACCGACGCCGTCATGGAGCCGAGCTGGACGAACTTCAGCAAGAGCTGCGCGTATTCCGTGTACGACGTGACCGCCCAGCTCGTTCAGGGGCCGAATGCGCTCGGCATGATGCTGGGCAACGGCATGTACAACGTGCCCGTCAACGAGCGATATACCAAGTTCACGGGTTCATTCGGTCCGCTGAAGTTCATTCTTCGCCTTCAGCTCGAGCTCGCCGACGGCACCAGCGAAGCCGTGGTGAGCGATGCGTCTTGGAAGGTCGCGCCAGGGCCCGTCACATTCACCAACATATACGGAGGTGAAGACTACGACGCTCGCCGCGATCCGAGCGGCTGGGACCAGCCGAGCTTCGACGACACGAGCTGGGCAGCGGCCAGCGTGCTGACGACCGCAGCTCAGAGTCTCGTCGCCCGCTCCGCGCCTCCGGTCAAGGTGATGCAGGAGTTTGCCGCGCCACGGATCACCGAGCCCGCGTCGGGCGTCTTCGTGTACGACCTCGGACAGAATTTCGCGGGTTGGCCCCAGATCGTGGTTGAGGGGGCGGCTGGCTCCACCGTCAAGCTCACGCCAGGTGAAACACTCACCGGGGGTCGCGTGAGCCAAGCGGGCTCGGGGTCTCCCGTCTACTTCTCGTACACGCTGAAGGGCGGCGGGCCCGAGAGCTGGCGGCCGCGCTTCACCTATCACGGCTTCCGCTACATCCAGGTAGAGGGCGCCGTGCCGGCCGCGGAAGCGGCACGTTTTCCGGGACAACCGCAGCTCACCAGCTTGAAGGGACAATTCATCCACTCGTCCGCGGAGGCCGTCGGAAAGTTCACCTCCTCCGACGCGGATCTGAACCGCATTCACGCACTGATCCTGGCGGCCATTCGCAGCAACTTGCAACACGTCCTCACGGACTGCCCTCACCGCGAGAAGCTGGGCTGGCTCGAGACATCACACCTGCTCGCCCCCAGCATCATGTTCAACTATGACGTTGGCGCTTTTTACGAAAAGCTGATCCGGGACGCAGCCGACGCTCAGACGGCTTCCGGTCTGATTCCGAACATCGCCCCGGAGCTCACGGTGTTCAGTGGCAATTTTCGCGATTCTCCGGAATGGGGAAGCGCGTTCGTCGTAAACCCCTGGCACGTGTACCAGATGTACGGTGTGCGCGAGCCACTCACGCAGCACTACGCGAACATGAAGCGCTACGTCAGCTACCTCGGTAGCAAGGCGACCGCGAACATCCTGAGCTACGGCCTTGGCGATTGGTACGACGTAGGCCCGAATCCGCCCGGCGTATCCCAGCTCACGACCGCGGGTGTGACCGGAACGGCGATCTGGCTGCAAGACCTGCAGGTGCTCGAACAGGCGGCTCGACTCCTGGGCAACGAGGCGGAGGCGACGCAATTCCGAGCCAGTCAGGTCAGCATCACGAGCGCCTACAACGCGCGATTTTTGAACGCGGGGCGCTACGATCGCGGCAGTCAGACGGCCAACGGCATGCCCCTGGCGCTTGGCCTGGTGCCGGAAGCCCAACGCGCCGCCGTGCTCGCCGCGCTGGTGACCTCCATCAGTGGCTCCGCCAATCGTGTGACCGCGGGTGACGTGGGCTTCGCGTACGTCATTCGCGCCCTCTCGCAATCCGGGCGCGGCGACCTCGTGTACGCGCTCATGAAGCAGTCGATGGGACCGGGCTATCTCTACCAGATCAGCCGCGGAGCGACCTCGCTCACCGAAGCGTGGGATGCCTTCCCGAACAGCTCGCAGAACCATGCCATGCTCGGGCACGCGGAGGAGTGGCTGTACAACGGATTGGCTGGCATCAACCCCGATGCAAGCGGTCCCGGTTTCAAAAAGTTCTTCGTGCGTCCCACCACACCTGCGGGCGTCGCATCCGTCGACGTCGAATATCTGTCGATGCGCGGCTTGGTGGTCAGCAAGTGGGCGCGCAATGGGGCAGGATTGACATTGACCGTCAGCGTTCCGCCCAACACCACCGCGACCATCGTGGTTCCGACCAGCATGCCCAGCGCCGTGACCGAAAGCGGGGTGGCCGTCGCTGAGGCCCCCGGTGTCCTTTCCAGCACGCCGGAGGGCAACTCACTCCGCGTCGGGGTAGCGTCGGGCCAGTACGTCTTCGCTGCCCCTTAGCTCGTCGGTTCGGATCGCGCAGCGGCCCCGGCATGCCACGTGCAGGTCCCTCCACGGAGGAACCATGAGCGAAGCAACTAGCACCAGCAGCACCAAGTACGTTCCGGAAAAAGACGTGTTTGCGATCGGCGACGCGGTCCTTCAGGCCGCCCGTGAGGACCGAGCGACGCTGAGTGAGGGCATACCCTCCGCGCCGCTGCTCGGCGCCTTGCCCGTCGCGCGGGTTATCCCCCAGGACGTGCACTCGGTGATGGACTACGTGAATGCGGCCGGAGCGGGCGCCGGAGCGCTGATGACCGACGACCCGCAGGCCAGGGCAGCAAGCCTCGTGCTCGGCTGCTCCGGGGCTGCCGTTTCGGCCATTACCGACTATCGCCTGAGCGTCGCCAAGCTCGTCCCCATCGAGGCGCACGAGGTCATCGACTACTTGTGGGGGATCAGCGCGATGGCCGCACCGTTCGTGCTCGGTTACCACAAGCGCGCGAAAGCCGTGGCAGCCACGCACTTCGTCCTGGGCATGGGGACGGTTCTGGCGTCGCTCGTCACGGACTATCGGGCGGCCGTCGGCGTCGGACACCGCGCCCGCGCGGCGGAGTAAATCGCCCATCCAGCGCTCACTAGCGCCGTGTATACCGACCTCGATGAAATCAGCAGGCGGCGGTCAAATCGCGGCGATGGGGCGCGGCGGGTTCCGCCCTGCACCTCGTGGCGCAGATCCGCTCGAGCAGCAACCTTCTGAAGCTCGCCAAGGTCGTCCGCCAATTCCCGGCGCGCTCGGGCGCTGGCTTGACCCGGGAGCCTGCAGCGGTTCGCAGTTGTCCTACACTCGTGGGTCGCTCGGCGTGGCTTCGTCCAGGGCGATGAGCTGTTGGTTCATCAGAACGACGCGCTCGGGCTCGCGACACGCGGCGACGATCGTGCGAACGCGCTCGAAGTACTCGATGTGAAGCTCGCGGATACGTTCCAGGTCCCGCTGCGACACAGCGAAAAGGTTGTAAGAGAAGAGCGCGCTGCTAGCCGCCGTGGCCGGATGTTCGAGGCGCGTTAAACCGACGGCTGCCCAGTGGCGCTTTACCGCGCGGTTCTTCTCGGCGTCCAGCCGCGTGTCGACACTCATCACCTTGTTGACGCGCCACGAGCCGCGCCGGCGCGTTATCTGACCGGCCGCTGCTAGCAGCTTCAGACAGCGCTGTTCTTCCTCGACAGGGATGCCGACGAGTCGCGCCAGCACGCCGGGTTGGTGGCTTCTGCAGCGCAGGTATTCGCGCGTTTCGAGCGCGCGCAGCACGGCGTGGCTCCAGGGGAAAGTGTACGCCAGCTCTCGCTGCGCCTGGAGCGCACGCTGGAGCGTTGCGGTAGCGCCGAGCTCAGCGGGATCGGCGTAGACGGCGACGAAGTCGAGCAGGCGCTGCGTGGTGGTTGCGACCCAACACAGGAGCTCCGGAAGCCGCGGCTGAGTTTCTCCCTTGAGCCAGCGCGCCACGGTCGTACGGTCCGCCTGGACGGAGCGTGCGAGGTCCACGACGCTTCGGCCGGCGCCGAGCACGTGCAAGCACGCGGCCACTCCGGCGCTCGACTCTGGCGGCGCGGCGAGCTCCACCCCCAAGAAGCGGTTGAGCTCGGCACGAGCATCGCTGCGAGAGCGCTGGGCAGCTTCGAAGAAGGCACCCGCGGTGGGAAAGCGACGACCCTTCTCCCATAGGTAGAGCACGTTGGCGGTGTATCCGAGCCTGCGGCTGAAAGCCTGTTGAGAGCGTCGACCGCGTAGCGCTCGCATCAGCTGAGAAGCCAGCACTTCGTAGTCCATATATGACAATGTACCGCATGGGCGAGCCAGTTTCGGTGACTAAATGTGCTGCTTTGTGCTAGCCGTGCGCGCCGCTGCCTCCATACTGGGTGTATGACGCTTCGAAATTGGGGTTCAAAGGCCTGGTTGTTGGGTGGCGTGGTCGCCGTGCTGAGCGTCGGCTGCTCGAGTGCCGGTGATGACCCCGCACGCAGGGACGTGGGCAAGAATGTGCCGAACAGCAGCGGGCAAACGGGGTCGATTGCGCCGAGTCAGTGCCGTGACGATAGCGATTGCCTTCCGTTTGGCGAACAGCTCCTCGAGGAGTTCCGGATGCCACGTGTGCTGCCCGGGCTGACGGGCGCAAGCTGCAGCAAGGTGGGAACGGCATCGGTCGATCGTGCCGGGGCGCCGCCGCCATGGGATGAAATTGCCTGCGTCTGCGCCTACGAAGACGGTTCGTCTTACTGGATCGGCACAGGCCAAGCGACCTCCTGCCCGTTGAACCGCCTCGGCGGCTGCCTTTACGAATACTCCGAGTTTCCGGGCTGCGAGGCTGCGACGGAGTCCGCGAGCTGCCAGGCCGTGTGTGAGGAAGTGCAAACGCGGCGCCAAGCGGACGCTGCGAGGGCATTGAGTGCGACCGTGCGCGAGGCGCGCTGCACGCCCGCTGGCAGCGCCTACTCCTGCGAGTACAGCTTCGCGATCGAGGGCAGCTGCTACAGCACGCTCGCGCCGCGCGACATGGCGCCTCAGGACTGTGAGCAGCCCGACCCCGATCGGGCGGTCCCGCCGACGCCGCCGGGCGACGACGCTCCCTGAAAGCCATCGCCGCTCTCGCTGACCGACATTGGCTCGAGGTCCGAGCTACGGCGAGGCCCCCCCTACCCTGTAGCCGGCAACGGCACGAGAAACCAGGAACTCCGCCTGGCACCGGTTGCGGGTTGACCAGCGTTCGAGGGTCGCGCAAGAGTCGACGACAACATGCCCGGTGCTGGCCTCCTCGCCGTCCTCGACGATATCGCGACGGTGCTCGACGACGTCGCAATCCTGACCAAGGTCGCCACCAAGAAAACCGCCGGCGTGCTCGGGGACGACCTGGCGCTCAATGCCCAGCAAGTTTCCGGCGTGAGCGCCGCCCGCGAGCTGCCGGTGGTCTGGGCCGTCGCCAAGGGATCGCTGGTCAACAAGGCGATTCTCGTGCCTGGCGCGCTCGCTATCAGCAGCTTCGTGCCCTGGGCGGTCACGCCGCTGCTGATGGTCGGCGGCGCGTTCCTCTGCTTCGAAGGGGTGGAGAAGCTCGCGCACAAGCTGCTGCACGACCCTGCCGAGGACCGCGCCAGCCACGCGAAGTTGGTGGCTGCCATTGCTGACCCGACCGTCGACCTCGTCGCCGTCGAGAAGAGCAAGATCAAAGGCGCCGTGCGCACGGACTTCATCCTTTCGGCAGAAATCGTCATCATCGCGCTCGGCACGGTGGTGCAAGCGCCCCTGCTCACGCAGATAAGCGTGCTGGTCAGCCTCAGCCTGCTGATGACCGTCGGCGTCTACGGCTTGGTTGCTGGCATCGTGAAGCTCGACGACCTCGGGCTGCACCTGGTGCGAGAGCAGCCCGCCGGCGCATCTACCGGAGCTCAGCGTGCGCTGGGCCGCGCGATCCTCTGGACGGCTCCTTACCTGATGAAGTCACTTTCCATCGCCGGCACCGTCGCCATGTTCCTCGTCGGTGGCGGCATTTTGGCTCACGGCATCCCCGGCGTCCACGAGTGGATTCACCACCAGGTCGAAGGCTTGCACCACATACCGGCTGTCGGTGGCGTGCTCGGCGCGGTGGTTCCTACGCTAGCCGACGCTCTCATCGGCATCCTGGCTGGCGCGCTCGTGTTCCTGGTCGTGCTTGCCGTGAAGCGCGTGCTCGCGTCGCGTCAGCCTGCGTGAGCTGGAGCTTCCCGAGCGGTATCTCACGCGCTAGCGCGGCGGCACGGGACTGGGGCGATCGCTAGGGGGCATCGAAGCGTAGACCTTGCGCAGCTGTTCGCGTGCGTCGCGCAGCTGTTCGACGGTGCGACGACCCTCGCGAATGCGCTCCGAGTGCCGCACGGCGTTGGCGACCAGCGTCAGCAGGCGCGAGAGCGTCTCCCCCTTCACGACGTAGCCAAACGGGCGAAACTCGTTGATGATCTCGTAGGGGTCCTTGAGGTCTTGATAGCCCGAATGGAAGATAATGGGCACGTCCGCGTCGCGCTTGCGCAGGTGTTTGCATACCCAGAAGCCATCGTGCACCGGCATCTTCACGTCCAAGATCACACATGATGTGTGCTCGTCGACGGCACGTACACCCTCGAGCCCAGAGGTGCAGGTTCGAATCGTGTACTTGTCCTTGAGCACCGCGCCGAGCGAGCTCCGGATGCTCGGATCGTCATCGATGATGACAACCGTCGGCCGATGCTTCGATTGGCCCTCCGGTGACGGCTCGATCAGCTTTTCGAGATCTTCGAGTGACACACAGCCTCGGTTTCCAGGGGGGCATCGCTGGAAGCGTGCCCCTCGTTGTCAGTTGCGATTGCCAGCGGGAAGGTGAGCGTAAACTCCGTTCCCAGTCCCACTTCACTATCCAGCTCCAGATTGCCATCGTGCAGGGCGACCAGCTTTTGAACCATGCCTAGTCCCAGCCCGGTGCCGGTCTGCGGCTTGGTGCTGAAGAATGGCTCGAACACCCGCGAGCGAATGGCTTCGGGGATGCCGTTCGCATTGTCGCTGACACACACCTCCACGCCGTGGGCGTGACGTCGGAGCCGTAGCTCGATCTGGCGCCGCCGACCGTCGTCCACCTCTAGCAGCGCGTCGTACGCATTCAGAAGCAGGTTCTTGAGGATGGAGTGGGCGTGCGTTTCGACACCGCGGATGACGCAGGCACCCTCGGCCTGCACCGTGGCCTCCACGGAATGCTGCGTGAGCTGGGCCGCCGACTCCGCCACGACCAAGCGCGCGAGCTGAGCCAGATCGACCAGGTCGGTCCCGCGTTTGGAGTAGCCGACTCGCGAGTACTCCATGATGAGCGTTGTGATCGACAGCGCGCGTCGCACGGCGCGATCGAGGTCTTGAATGATTTCGTCGAGCATCCGCTCGTTGCGTGCAATGTGCCGGATGCTCGCCTGCATGCTGGCAACTGCGTCGGGGTCCAGCTGCTCGCGACCCATGAGAAAGATGCGCTTGAGCTCGTTTGCAGTCTCATCGATGACGCTCCGCTCACCCTCGCTGGCGCGACCCATGCCCCGTTCGAGCAGCAGCTTGGCGCCGCTCAGCGCGTTGCGCATCTCATGAGCGAAGCCGCCTGCCATCTGCTCGGCCACCTTTTCGCGCTCGAGCTCGAGCACTCGCCGTTGCGCTTCCTCGAGCGCAGCCGTCCGCTCCCGAACCTTGCGCGATAGCTCCGAGTTGTGCGTTGCCTGCAGCTCGATCGAACGAAACACCTGCGCAACCGTGGACAGCAAGTGGCGGTAGAGCCCCGCTTCCTTGGCTTCCGGCGCTGGATAATACGGTGCGGTACGAAGCGTGCGGCCGACGACCACGATCGGGTGGTCCTCCATCTCCGCCGTGCTGGCAACACCGCCCATCAACCATGCCAGTGTACGTTCCCCCTGAATACCCTCGCCTTTGGCGACCACGACCGAGCCCGCCAGCTTCACCTCGTCGACCACGTTGGCGAAGAACTGACGGTCGGCCGTTGTCAGCTCCCGCGCAGCGTCACCGGCTATCTCGCTGGCAGAGCTGGAAGCAAACGAGATGTCGAAGCCGAACTCGCGCACCAGCGAAGTCAGGAGCGTATCCACGGCTTCGGGGATGCTGCCGGCGCTCGTCAAGCGCGCCATCAGCTCCTGGGCGCCCTCGATCCAGCGCAGGTGGTGCTGGTGCACCTGGCGCAAGGTACTGAGCTCGCGCTCCCGCAGCGGCAGCAGCTTCAGCTTCGCCAGAAGCGCTGCCGGCACGCTCGTCTCCGCCGGGCCCACGGGAGCCGGTGCAGCGACGACATCTGAGGTGCGGGACAATGTCGGTCTTTCAGTCGCAAAGCACGAGCAAAGGAAACTGGAAGTTCGAAAATTGGCTGTGCTTGTTCTTCGGCGCGATCTCGCCCCACGGATACATTCCGAGCCAGGGGATGTTCGGTCCAATCATCTGCTGAATGGAGCAGACCTCCTCGAGCGCTTTCTCGTCACCCAGAAACGGACGCGGACGCCCGCCGCATTCGAAAGCGAGCGCCAGCAGCGGCGACTTGCCTTGCAGGGCCTCCGCCACGCGTGCGCCCATCTTCAGCCCGCGATCGAACACGGCTTCGATAGTCCGATGACAGATACGCACGGTCGAGCCCACGGGAATCGGCGCGAGCAGCGTGATCTCCTTTTTTTCGCGGTCCACGCCGAACACTCCCCGGCTGACCAATCCCTCGGGATCGTCGGGATTGCTGTCAGGTGTGCGTACACCGAGCACCCACGTCCAATCGTCGACGTGGAAGGTGAAGGTACCGAGCAGCTGATCGGACCACACGTCGAGGGCTGGACGGCCATCCAGCTTCCGAATCACGTTGCCCTCGGCCTCGGTGACGGTCACCTCCATGCCAATCGGGTCGACGCCATGCGTCGTATCCCAGACCGCTCCGCCCACGCCCTCCAGCTTGAGGGCGACGACGCTGTCGTTGGTGGCTTCGCGACCGAAGTATTGATAGGTCTTGTCGAACGGGCCCCAGGGTTGTCCGGAAGCGCCGCCGATGATGCTCGAGAAGCCGCACTCGGCCAGGCCGTCGATCAGAGCCTGCACGTTGGCTCCGGTGAGCGGGTCGAACCACAGTAGCAGCGGGACGTTGCCGAGCGCCCGGGGGTCACCGAGCTCGGCGGCAAGCCTGCGGGCGGCAGCCGCGGGGTCAGCACACAGGTTCTTCGCCAGCGCGGCGCTCGCCTTGATCTTCTCCGAGCCAATGACGGCAACCCCGAGCACGCGATCCGTCTCCGACACCGCGCCAGCTCGGGCGATGCCCTGGGTGGAAGACCCCACGATGGGCACGCTCGCATCCGCGATCTCCTCGCGTATCGCCGCCAGCACGGCCTTCGGGTCGTAGAGGACCGTCATGTACACGATGACGACCACGGGTTTTGCATGCTGCGCGGCAGCGAGAGCCATTCTGACGGCCTCACGACCTGCTTTTGCCGCTTCCGGTTGATGCGACCATCCCACGCCTGCTCTTGATTGATTCATTGCAAACTCTGCCGCCGCCGAGGGCGAAGCCGGGGCGAGGCATGCATCAATACGACGGAGCGTGCGGCTGATTAAGGCGTGACATTGCCCAGAACGGGCGCGGTTCCAGCCAGCGCCGCTGGGCTGCGCGCATGTAGGCAACCGCGCGCTCGCGACCTCTGTCGGAGCTCACGTGTGCGGACAATCGAGGGTGAACGTTTGAGCGCGATGGCTTGCCGGTCGTGCTAAGGGAAGGGTGAGACGTTGTGCCTCTTTGTGTTTTCCCCTACCTGCTGCCGCGCGCGAGCGCCGCATCTCCGGCCGGTGCCGACCGTGCCGCAGAGAGGGGTGGTGCTCCGACATGAGCTCCGGGTTTGACGACTTCCGCGCCCAGCTCGCCGGAATCCAGGACCCATTGTCCCTGTTAGAGGGGCTGTTTGCGCACTCACCAGTGCCGTACATTCTGTTCAAGGTCGACGGACATCCGCTGGTGACCAACCAGGCGTACCGCGACATGTTCGGCGCCGAGCCGCCCCCCGAATACAACGTCCTGCAAGACGAGGTGAACGTCGCCACGGGCCTTTCCTCGGCCATTCGGCGCGCCTTCGACGGCCATTCGGTTCAAACCCCCACGTTCTGGTACGACCCCAAGGAGCTCCGCCACATCGTCGTGAAAGAGGCGAACCGGGTGGCCATCTCCTGCTCGCTGTTTCCCCTGTTCGGCCCTGGACGCGAGGTGACGCACGTTGCCATCGCGTTCAAGGACGTCACTGCGGAGCTTCAAGCGCGCGAACGCGCAGAGGCCGAAAGAGATCATCTCAAGCAGGTGGTGGCGCACAAGGAGCGTCTGGCGACCGCGTTGCGCGCGAGCGAGGAGCGGCTGCGCGACACCTTGCAGGCGGCCGAGGTGGGAACCTGGGAGTGGCGTGTGGGCGAGAATCACGTCGAGTGGTCCTCGAATATCGAGCGCATCTTTGGGCTCGCCAGCGGGTCGTTTGCGGGCACCTACGAGGCCTGGCTCGAGCTCATCCACCCTGATGACCGCGACTGGCTCGCGCGCAGAGTCGCCCAGGCGCTCGCAGCCAAGGACGGCTACGCGGTGGAGTTCCGCTTCAGGCGCCCGGACGGCAGCACCGGCTGGCAGAGCACACGTGCAGAGGTCCTCGTCGACGCGAGCGGCGCAGCCGAGGCGGTGCGGGGCGTCGTGTTTGACGTCACCGCCCGTCGCTCGGCGGAAGAAGCCCTGAAGCTACAGGCCCGCGTGCTCGAGAACATGACCGAGGGGGTGAGCGTCTGCGCGGAGGACGGCGTCATCCTCTACACCAACGCGGCCGAAGACCGCATGTTCGGCTATGCGCCGGGCGAGCTCCGCGGCCAGCACGTCGCGGTTCAGAATGCCTATCCGCCAGAGGACAATCAGCGAATCGTCGCCGAGGTCATTGCCGAGCTCAAGGCCAAGGGTGAGTGGAGCGGCGAGTGGGCGAACAAGCGCAAGGACGGGACGGTATTCACGACGCGCTCACGCATCACGGCCATCGATCTCGAAGGACGCCCTCACTTCGTGTGTGTGCAGGAGGACGTCACCGATCAGGTGCTGGCGCGGCAGCGGGCAGACTCGCTCGCCGAGGCCTTGCGCACGAGTGAAGCGCGCTACCGCACCTTCGTCGGGCAAAGCACGGAGGGTATCTGGCGCTTCGAGCTCGACAGCCCACTGCCGGTGGAGACGTCCGTTACCGAGCAGGTCGATGCGTTCTATCGATCCGGTTACCTGGCTGAAGGTAACGACGCAATGGCCAGGATGTACGGCTACGACAGCGCCAGCGCGCTGCTCGGAAAGCGCCTGGGAGAGCTGCTGGTGCGGGACGATCCCCGCAACACCGAATACCTGAGGGCCTTCGTCGAAAGCGGCTATCGGCTCGAGAACGCCGAGTCCCACGAGCTCGATCGCGCCGGCAATCGCCGCGTGTTCCACAACAGCCTGGTCGGAGTCGTCGAGCGCGGTCAGCTGCTGATGGCCTGGGGAACGCAACGTGACGTCACGGCTCAGGTCGAAGCCCGCGAACAGGCCGAAGCGGCCAACGCCGCCAAGGACGAGTTTCTGGCGTTGCTCGGCCATGAGCTCCGCAATCCATTGTCGCCCATTCTCACGGCGCTCGAGCTGATGAAGCTGCGGGGCTCGGACGCCTTCCAGAAGGAGCGCGCCATCATCGAGCGGCAGCTCAAGCACGTCGTGCGATTGGTGGACGACCTGCTCGACATCTCGCGCGTCACACGCGGCAACGTTTCGCTGGAAAAGCAGAGGGTGGACCTGGCCGACACCATCGCCACCGCCATCGAGCTCACGACCCCCCTGCTCCAGCAGCGTGCCCACCTGCTTTCGGTCGACGTGCCGCGCGGACTCGAGGTGCAAGGCGACCCCACGCGCTTGAGCCAGATCTTCGCGAACCTGTTGATGAACGCCGCCAAGTACACGCCGGCCCAGGGTCGTATCCACGTGCGCGG
>DASQDA010000684.1:0-4335 GCA_035634435.1 Polyangiaceae bacterium | reverse complement strand
GAGATCGCCGAGCGCGACGGATGCGGGCCGTGCGACGCTGAGTCTTTCGGGTTAGTTGACATAATGTATCGTATGCGAAGTGCCGACCGGCGCGGACACGCGGGGGCGGCGGCTTTTTCCGTAAGCGCAGGCTTGTTCAAGCAACGAGCTTCGCTGGGCGCGTTCTGTTCCGCAGGCGTTGTGGTCGTTGGCTCGAACCATCGGGGTGCACGCTCGAACCACGTGCCGACCTGCGCGGACACGCGGGGCCAGCTGCGGGCGCGTGCCGAGCATTCCGGCGGCGCAAAAGCAGCGAGCGCTGACGACGGCTCAACGAGGCGTTCTGGCTCGTGCGTGGCGCCTGCCCACGAGCGACTGGCCAGTCGGGAGCGGTCTTGCGGGGTTATGCGTGAACAATCGCCACTTCGGTGAATGTACGCAGCTGGTCCGCTTCTTGAACAAGCTCGGCGCATGAAACTATTGTCGGGTCTCGTAGTGGTGAGTCTTCTGGGTGCGAGCTTCGCTGGTTGCGACAAGGGCGAAGACCAGGCGAAAGCCGAGGAAGCTCAGCGCGAAGCACAGGCCAAGGTCGTGGAGGCACAGCGCGCGGCCGACGAAGAAAAGGCCGAGGCTGAGCGCGAAGCAGCAGTCGCACGCACCAAGGCGGAAGCCGCCCGCGCGGAAGCTCGTGCCGCCATTCAGAAGGACATCGCGGCGGCCGATCGCAAGGTAGCCGATCTGAAGGAGCGCGCGGCCAAGGCCAAAGGCAAGATCAAGCTGAATGCGCAAGCTGCGGGCGGCGAATACGACAAGCGGCGCACGGTCGTCGAGAACGACCTGCAGCAGCTCAACAACGCTCGCGGCGAAGAGTGGGACAAGCTGAAGGTGCAGACGGAACGGGACGTCGACGCCGTCGAGGAAGCCCTCGAGTCCTTCGACAAGACGCTGGCGTCGAACTAACCCCGCGCACGCGCGAGTCGAATCATGCCCCACTTCGAGCACAACTCAGACACGTTTGGTTACATCAACCTGGAGGCCTTGGACGGTGTCCAGAAGGCTCTGCAGAAGCTGGGTCACGACCCAGGAGCGGCCGATGGCAAGGACGGCCCCAATACACAGCGCGCCGTGCGCGCCTTCCAGGCGAGCGTGACCATCAAGATTGACGGCATCGTAGGCCCAGAGACGCGCGCAGCGCTCATGACGACGCTGGCGGAGCGAGCTGCCGCCGGCGCGCCGTCTGCCAACGGCTGATCCATCGAGCCCGCCTTGTGCCGTGTGCGCTTCGGAATGGAGCTGAGGCGCACAGCGGGTCCGTGCTGCTGCTGTTCAGAGCGCGGCGTGCTGAGGCGAGCGCGGGCTCGGAATGTGGAGACTCAAGAATCGGCCGCCGTTCGTCAGGACGAAAGCGCGACTCTGATACACGGCGGGGGTCATCGAAACGCCGTCGGCGACGTGGATGCCGTCGATGAGCTCGCCGCCCAACGGCGACACGAGGAAAACGCCAAGCTGGCTGGCAGACATTAGCAGCGCGCCCTGAATCGGGACCGGGGCCGATGCCCCGCCGCGCGGCAGCGCGCGACGCCAGAGCTCTTTGCCGCTGTTCGGCTCCAGCCCCCACAGGCCGGTGGTACCGGATGAAGCGATGAGGATCTTCTTTGCCGGCAGCTGGGGCTCCCCGGGCTTGGCGACGCGCGACGGCTCGCTCCAGAGAAAAAGCTCCGTCACGCCGAAGACGCCCGGATTGGTCCACACCTGCGTTCCCGTTTCGGCATCCAGCGCGAAGACGCCCCCGGCGTAGCTGCCGACGTAGACCACCGCACCCGCGTCGATTTCATCGGGAACGGGCGTCGTATCGACGTCCAGCTGCTGTGGGAGCTCGCCCAAAGTCTGCTCGGCCTCGGCAGCGAGATCCACCGGTTGCCAGCGCTCGGCCCCGCTCTTCGCATCGAACGCCAGCACCGTGCCGTCGCTGAAACCAGTGTAGACCTTGTCCCGGAACACGGTGGGACCGGCATACCCCGCCACTTCCATGCCCATCGCGGGGGTGCGATGCTGGTGCCAGAGCAGACGGCCGCTCGCCGGATCCAGAGCGAGCACGGTGTCGTTGGCGTTGGTCACGTAGAGCAGACCGCCGTGGAGCACCGGTCGACGCGCTACTTCCGCGTTGGTCATGAAACGCCAGCGCAGGTTGCCGGTCTTGGCGTCCACACGATAGAGCGCGCCGTCGTTCGAGCCAAAGTAGACCGCGTCTTCGTTCGGGTCGTACAGAGGCTGCGACTGCACGAAACCGAGCGTCTCGAAACGCCAGATGTGCGCCCCGTCCTCGGCGCGCAACGCATAGAGGCCCCGGTCGCTCGAGCCCACGAAAACCCGACGATGATCGGGGTCGATCTCGGGCTGGCCGCGCTCGTACGGCTCCCCCGCCACGCGTTGCGGAATCACCGCTGGCCGCGAGTAGACGACTTGCATGCTGAAGCTGGGACGCTTCACCCAGGGCGGCAGCTCCGGGCTTGCACCCGAGCGCAACGAGCTGCAGGCAGCCGAGCTGACGGCGAGACCGAGGGTGGCGGCGTAGACTGCGTGCAGGGTGGTCACGGCGCGCCCTCAGGGGCAGGTGCGGCGGGCACTGGTGCACCTTCGTCTGGCGCGGGTGCCGGTGCCGCTGGGCCGCCGGGGCTGGCAGGAGTGGTCATTTGCTTGAGCATCTCTTCGAGCTGCTTCGCGTCGATCTTGCCGGTGCCCTTGCCGCCTAGCTGGGTTTGCAGGCGCTGAAGTTGCTCGGGGGTAAGCCCCGGCGCCGCCTTGGGCACAGCGGTCGGGTCCACCGAGGACAGCAGCTCGCGCAGCTGGCTCTCGAGGAAGCCTGGCGCGCCAGCGGGAGCGGGAGTGGTCTCGGCGCCGGTCCCCTTGCCTTCGGCCTTGCTGAGCTTGTCGAGTGCTTTCTTGAGCGGCGCTTTGGCTTCCTCACGCTTGCCTTGCTTCACGAGCAGGCGAGCCTGGTGGTAAAGCCCGAGCGCCCCGATCCCTGGAATATCCGTGTTCTCCAGCTCGCGGAAGGCACGAACGGCCGGCTCGAGCTGGCCCTGCGCTTCGTACGCCAGCCCCACCCCTTCGATGGCGCGGGCTCGTGCGTCACGGTCCTTGTTGGCAAGCTCACTCGCCTTGACCTTGTCGTACGCAGCGCGCGCCTCCGCGTACTTGCCTTGATCGAACAGCACGCCGGCGAGGCCAAGAGTGGCCAGTGCAGACAGCGGGCCCGAGGAGGCGGCTTCCGCTTCGCGGTACTCCTTCTCGGCCGCCTTGAGTCGCTGCTCGTCGCTCGCGAAGGCCCGGCGCGGATCGCCGAGGCCAGTGTACTCATCAGCCGGCGGGGCCCCCTCGGTCCCGACGCGCGCGAGCTCCGCGGAGAAGGCGTGGCTCAGCTCCTCGCTGGCGCGGGCCACGGCACGCCGATGCCGAAAGCTATAAACTTGGTAGGCAAGACCACCGACGATCAGGAGCAAGATCGCCCACTGCAGGTACTTGAAGTTGCGCTTGAGCCAGGTGACCACCGCATGGCTGGAACGTGCGAGCGCGTCATCGACGATCTCCGTCGCGTCCAGGCTGCGGGCGGTCGCCACGCGGCGCGCATCCCCCACCTCTTGGCGTGTGCGCCGCTTGGCCGCGGCCTCCTCGCGGATGCGGCGGTTGCGGTCGCGAATCTCGCCGGTGCCGCCTTCGAGCGCCTCCTTGCTCTTGGACCTCGCTTTCTTGCGGGCCGCGAGCGGTCCCGGAGCACCCTCGGGCGCAAGCTCCTGCGGGGCCGCGGCGATGCCTTCGGCTTCGCTCGCGTCGGGCAGGGATTCAGCCTCGGGCTTGCCCGCTCCGGCCTTGTCGTCTTCTTCGGTTTCCTCGTTCCGGTCCGCCACGGGGCGCGTCATACCACAAGCCCCGCTGTCTGCTCATTCTGCGACCTTGGAGTCGTCCGGCTTCCAGGGTTTCGGCGCCGGCGGCGGCAATTCGTCCGCCAAAGGCACCAGCGCAAGGGCTTCGATCGTTACCTCGCGGCTGGCGAATACAATGAGCTCGACCGAGGCACCTGGGCGGGCGCCGATCGTCTCGGGCAACGTCGCAAACAGCTCGCTCGGCTCCCCCGTGCACTCGACCTTCATTCGCAGCGTGCGCTGCATGTCGAGCTCCGGTAACCCGCGCGCTCGTTTCACTTTGCCGTCGCGGTCGTAGCGGAGCAGGTGTGCCGCACTCCCTAGCAGCACCTCGCCGGCCCCAGCAGCCGCCGGGCAGCCGGCTCGCACGAGGGCCCGAACCCCCTGCCCCTTGCCACCTTTGGGCACCACGAGCACGACGCGCGCGCCGAGC
>DASQDA010000683.1:0-2074 GCA_035634435.1 Polyangiaceae bacterium | reverse complement strand
TCGGCCCCTGGCGACATGTCGTTCGCCGCTGCACGCGCAAGCGACATGTAGGACTCTCCTCTAAGCATGATTCAGGCGCATCTTCGTTCAGGCATTGACTGGATCAAAATACCCCATCTCGGGACGGCGAGGACTGTAACGCGGGAAGTCCCTACCGACGGCCGAGCGGTGACTCATGCTAAACGATGAGCGGGGAACAAAGTCACGATCATTCGAAAAGGTCACGTTGGGTTAGTGCGCCAATACGAATGTGTTATCGCAGTACCGAAGTGCGTAAGTTTATCGAGGGAGAGCCTTGGCCTTTTCGCTGAGTGATGAACGGTCCTGGCTCGCGTTATTGCACTGTGCGTGTCTGAGCGACCACGTTCTGAGGAGCGGGACCAGGTGTGGCATAGGTACCTGCGCACCTCGATCGGTCGGCGCAGGCGTGCGACCCTGGATGTCGCTCCGTTCTGCTAGATTGCCGTTTGCCGGGGTCCGGCAGCCAACTGAATACTGCTCGCGCAGAGGGGAAGTCGGTGTAATCCCGACGCTGTCCCGCAGCCGTGATCGGATCTCACCCCCCCACCCAGTGTGGAGCGGAGGAGCCGTCAGCCGGAATGCCTTTGCTGCGAGCGAGCGGCTCCATACTGTCGAGGTCTACAGGGTCGGGGTCTGGACCCACCTTTGTGCCGTCCGACACGTTCCGTTCCTGGGACCGCTCGTGAAAGGCACTGAACGATGCGTACACGTCCCAAGAACAGCGCCGGCGTCGCAGCCGTCGCGCTGGCCATGCTGGTACCAGCGATGCCGGCCGCAGCGCACAACTCCACCGAACCGCACAGCTCCGCCGAACCGCACAGCTCCGCCGAAGCGCGCAGCTCCGCCGAAGCGCGCAGCTCCACCGCTCTAGCGCCTTCCTACCGGGCAAAGGCCAATCTGGCCGTCACCTGGCAGGCTTCGCAGCTCAAGCAGGGGAGGATCCGCACCAGCGGGTTCGACGACTGGGGGCTGACGATCGACACGGCCTTCGCCCTTGCCGCTGAAGGGAAGCACCCCGTCCGGCTCGACCGCGTTACCAAAGCCATCACGAACAACTACTTCAACACCTACGCCACGTTCGCAGGCGACAAGTACGCCGGTGCGATGTCCAAGTCGCTGCTGGCGGCGAAGGTACTGGGCAAGCGGGCGCGACACTTCGGCGGACACAACGTGCGTCGACAGGTGCTGAGCCTGATCGCACCTGCCGGAGCTGGCTTCGAGGCTGGCCGCGAGCGGGACACCGGTGAGACCGACTACAGCAACACACTCAGCCAGTCCTATGCCGTGTTGGGACTCGCGCGCACGGGCGGAGTGCCGCGCCGGGCGGTGCGGTACCTCGTGAAGCAGCAGTGTGCGCGGGGGTACTTCCGGACGTTCGAGATTGCGAACCGCACGTGCGACGCCAGCTCGAGCAAGCCAGACGTCGATGCGACCGCGTTGGCGCTGCAGGCCCTCGTGGCCGCCCGAGCCTCTGGCAGGACGATCCCTGATCGCGCGATCGTGCGAGCGAGCCGGTGGTTGCGGTCCGCTCAGCAGCCCAACGGCGGTTTCAGGGGCGGTCCGGCCACCAGTGGGATCAACACCAACAGCACCGGCCTCGCCGTGCAGGCGCTCGCTGCCACGGATCGCCTCCAGGCGCGAGGTCGCGCCGCCAGCTACGTTGCCAAGCTGCAGATCACCCGGCCGCGGGCCGGTGCAGGCCCGGCGCGCAAAGACCTGGGCGCCATCGCCTACGACCGCGCACGCTTCTCCGCGGCCATACGCTCGGGCATCACCGCCGACACCAGAGGCATCTTTCGCCGTGCCACACCGCAGGCCGTCTTTGCCTTCGTACCGAAGCCGTTGACCACGCTCTTGGTTCGGAAGTAACCCGATGACAACCACGCGACCCGCAGCGATACGAGCCGCGGCAGTCGCGGGGGCTGTCGTCGTGCTGTCGGCGGTGTTGCAGACCGTCGCCGCCGGCAGCACCTCCGCGCCGGCCCGCTACGTCACCGCCGCTCCGCCTGCCAGCGCAGCGTCAGGTTCCGCGGGGTACTGCACGGACGCCTCG
>DASQDA010000682.1:0-9773 GCA_035634435.1 Polyangiaceae bacterium | reverse complement strand
CGCTCGACACGGATCCGCGCTTGGCCGCTCACCACCGCCTGGCCGCCGTTCGCGCGCATCTACACGAACGGGCGGGCGATCACGCAACTGCCGTCAGCTACTACCAGCTAGCGGCGACGCGCACGGCGAGTACTCCCGAGCGCAACTACCTCATGATGAAAGCAGCTCGGCTCCGACAGCAGGAGCAGTCCCCATGAAGCTTGCCTCGCGGGACGCTGAAGCACGGCGCGTGCCGTCCCGTTCAGGAAACCCGCGTGTTCGGCAGGAAAGCGAACCCGACTGCAGCGAGGAGCAGCACGAAGGCGACGGCGTAGTTCCAACGGGGCGGCTCGCCCAGCCACAGCATGGCGAAGGCTGCGAAGACCACTAACGTTATCACTTCTTGCAGGATCTTGAGCTGGTAGGCCGAGAAGACCCCATAGCCATGCCGGTTGGCTGGCACCTGCAAGCAGTATTCGAAAAAAGCGATGCCCCAGGATATCAGGATGACTTTCCACAGGGGGGCAGCCTTGAATCGGAGGTGCCCGTACCAGGCGGCGGTCATGAACACGTTGCTGGCGAGGAGTAGGAGCAGGGTACGCACGCCGGTGACTTTACACCGTGCCAGCGGGCGTGTCAGAGCGACGAAGCTCCTTCGCTTTTCGTGACCACCGCTTCTCTGCGCCGCTATTACCCGGTCCGTGACATCCAAACGAACGCTGCTCCTGACTGCTTGCGCCTCGGCCTTGCCTTGCCCATGCCGAGGCGGTCGTTGCGAGCGGGGACCCGCTGGCGCTGTTGACGCCACGGCGCCACAGCGAAAAGCCTCGCAGCGGCAAGCCGAGCTTCGACAGCGCTCCCCTCACCGGCAGTCCATTGAAGCCAGAGCGCGCTGCCGCCCGCGACCGCGCGGGCGATGCCTGGACGCTTGCCGCGGAGGTCGCCGCTCTCGACGCGGTGCAAAGCGCAATCGACGAGGGCTCCTTCCGGCGAGCCGTCAGTCAGCTCGAGCAGTACAGGCGCGACTTTCCACAGGGCCAACTCACTCGCGATGCTGACGCGCTGGTCATCGACGCGCTCCGTGCGGCGCGTGATGAGCAGGGCCCGGCGCGTGAAGTCGAACGTTTCGTGTTGCGCTACCCCAGCGACCCGCGTGCAGCGCGCATACGCAGGTTGACGAAACCTCTGCCTGCTACCGAGTCGCAACCCTGAAGCGTCTGCGCGCGCCATTTCGATGGGGCACACACACGTTCCGTGCGCTCAACTCGCTACCTCCGCGCACAAGCACGCTGGCGCATGGGAGCATCTTTCGACCGCGCAAGTGGTCTTACAAACGCGTTTTCCGCACGTCTGGGGCTCGCGGACTTCGACAAATGCCTACTGGTAACCAGCCGTGGCCGCAGCTATTGGTAAGTTGGGCGGGTGGTTACTCAGCGCTAGAAAGGCAATTATTGAATGAGACGATTGTACGCGGCAGGTAGTTGGATTGTTGCACTCAGCATCGCGCTCGGAGCGGCGACCGTGGCGGAAGCTCAACCGCGCCAGCACGAGTTCGTGCGGCGTGCAGGCCCGAAGCTGAAGCTGCAAGGCAGTGAGTTTCGCTTCGGCGGCGCCAACTCCTATTACGTCTCGTACAAATCACCAACCATGGCCAACCGGGTCCTCGAGGAAGCCGCGGCCCAAGGTTTCCGGGTCGTACGCACCACCGGCTCCATCGACATCGGTAATCAGGACGGCTCGAACTCCACTGCCGGAAAAGAGGGCGACGTTTACTTCCAGTACTGGGACGGCACGGCGCCCGCGCAAAACCACGGTCAGGACGGTCTCCAGCGGCTCGATTACGCCGTTTACCGCGCGGCGCAGCTCGGCCTCAAGCTGGTTCTGCCACTGGTCAACAACTGGCACAGCTCAGGCGGCATGGACCAGTACGTCCGCTGGCGGGGCGGGCAGTACCACGACGAGTTCTACACCGATCCGGTCATCCGCGGCTGGTATAAGGCGTGGGTACGCAGCTTGCTCGAGCGCACCAACGTTTATACGGGCGTGCGCTACAAGGACGACCCTACGATCATGATGTGGGAGCTCGGCAACGAGCCTCGTTGCGGAGGCAGCGGAACCTACCCGCGCTCCGAGCAGTGCACGACGGCCACGATAACGGCGTGGGCTGGCGAGATGTCGAGCTTCATCAAGAGCATCGACAAGCAGCATCTGGTCTCGGTGGGCGACGAGGGCTTCTATTGCACGCCTGGGGCGAGTGACTGGACGGAGCATTGCGGCGAAGGCGTGGACACTCTCGCCCTGACGGCGCTTCCGCACGTGGACGTGATGTCGATCCACCTTTACCCCGATCATTGGGGCAAGGACGTGGCCTGGGGCACCAACTGGATCCAGCGCCACGTCGCAGACGCTCACGCCCTGGGTAAACCGGCGCTGCTCGGCGAGTTCGGGCTGCTCGATCAGAGTACGCGGAACCCCAGCTATCGGCTCTGGACGGACGCGCTGTTCGCGGCTGGCGGCGCCGGCACGCTCTTCTGGATGCTCGCTGACGAGCAAGACAACGGCACCCCATACCCCGACTACGATGGTTTCACCGTCTACTGTCCCTCGCCCGTTTGCACCATGTTGAGCAACTTCAGCGCCAGCATGCGCGCCAACTCGCCCGCGTCCGTCGCTCCGGTCGCGGACCACGACTCGGCCGTCGTTCCGTACGACAGCGCAGCGCTGGTGCTGGCAACGCACAATGACGTGGCTTATCAGGCGCCCCTCGTCGCCGCGAGCCTCGACCTGGATCCTGCGACGCCGGCGCGCGACATCGAATTCTCCTCCGCCGAGGGCACCTTCGTGTCGCAGCTGGACGGCAGCGTCCTGTTTACGCCGCTGGACGGCTTCGTGGGCACTGCGCGTGCGCTGTACGTCGTGCGTGATGGCTTCGGCCGGCCCTCGAACGTCGCCTCGATCGATGTCAGCGTGCAACCCGATCCAACCGCGCCGCTGGTGCTACATTCCTTCGAGACGAGCACCGAAGGCTTTGCAGCCGCAAACTGGAACCCGGGTGCCGGTTCCACTGCGCAGAGCAGCCAGTTTGCCACTCACGGAGCTTCGAGCCTTCAGGTCGTCGCCTCCACTGGCCACTGGTTTGGCGTCGTGTATGCGAGCCCGCTGGACCTCGGCGACAAGACCAAGCTCAGCTGGGACATGACCGCGCTCGCCAGCTCGTCGCTGAACGTCGCGCTACAGATTGGCGGAAGCTGGACGTGGTGCCAGGGCGCGTGGGGCTGGGCGGAGGCGAACACGAGCAGCACCCAGAGCGTCGATCTGACGACGCTCGACTGCGGAGTCGCGGATTTGACCCGCATCAACGCGCTCTACTTCTTCATGGGTAGTGGCACGTTCCACATCGACAACGTCCGGGCCGAGTAACCTCAGGCCGGGCCACGGCACACCGCGGCGGGCGCGGAGCGAGGCACGCGCTCCGTCCCGCCAACAGCGGCGTTTCACTGCAAGTAAACGTTGTCGATCTGCAAGTGACCCACTTCCACTTCCTCGGTCAGCTCACCGTCTGACCCAAAGGTGGCGCCGGGCGCAAAAATCAGACCGGTGCACTGCTCCAGCACCGTTTGCAGTGCGGTCTGGTCACTGCCTGTCCAGCCGGCGCCGACCGACCACTGCAGCCGTGCCCACGAAGGATAAGCCAACGAACGAAGCGGGATGGAGACCGTTTTTGGAGCCGACGTCACGCTAACCTCCGCACCGAACTCGCTCCAGACACCGCCGAATGCCGTCTCGTAAGCAGGACTTGCCAAGCGGACTCGCACCACGCGCGCCCGGTCGCTGGAGAGCGTCACGGTGATTGCCCGACGCGCTCGGATGTCCATCGGCAAAGGCGCGTCGAGCCCCAGCATTACCCATTCGTCGTAGCTGCCCGGAGCACGCTTGAAGGTGAAGTCGAAGCGTAGATCAGCCGAACCCGATAGCGGATCCATCTGGTTCCACGTTGCGCTCACCAGGGCGAATGGATCGCCACTCACGTAAACTCCGGCCGGTGCCCCTGCGGGCGCCACCTCGAGCTCGAAGTTGGTCACCGCGTCCACCAGCAGTCCTTGATCAGGAGTGACGGCGTCCACGAGCTCCGGAGGCAGCTCGGGCGTCGGTTCGACGTTCGACGTCTCCTGGACGAGGCCGGCTTCGACGAACGACCCGAAGTCTTCGACCGCTCGAGCGAGGATCTGTGGAAAGCGGCGCACCTCGTTCTGCCATGAAGTGAAGTTGACCACGGGGTCGTCTTTGACCAAGGGCGCGATGCGCGATTGCCAGTAGCTCACCTTCTCGTTGAGGCGCCCGGTGCTGAAGGGACCCGCCAGCAGCTCGGCGCTGAGGGACTCGAAGCGCTCCCAGTGTGTCTCTGCCAGCAGATCGAGGAATGGATCGCACCGCGGGGGCATCAGGCGGAGCGGGCTCTGCGAGCTCCATATCTGGCGCGCCTCGCAACTCAGCGGCTTTGCATTCCAGTCTGGGACCGGTGCTGCCGTCACCCAGTCCTGCGGTTGCATGTACGGATCGAACTCCCACAGCGTGTTGTCGAGATCCCACGGGATCAGGTGGAAACGTCCGTCGGCTCCGTCGTCCTGGTACCAGTAGAAGTTGTGCGGCGAGAGGGGGCTATAAAACGCCATGATGCCGTCCCAGTTCTTGAGCGCTCGGTCGACGGCTACGTAACGCAACAACGTATCGAGATCGATCCAGCGCTCCATGTCCTCGCTGAAGGTACTGCTCGAAGCGTCGGCGATGGCGCTCGCGAAATTGAGCATGGCGGAGACATCCGCGATGTCCTCGTTGGTCTCGAGCGCCGCTACGTACCGCGAGGCCGGCGCCTCCGCCCTTGGCCACACCTCCTTGTAGAGGTTGCCATTCGGGCCTTCGGGGAAATGGGCTTTCGTATAGCGCCCGTCCACCTCTTCGACGGCGATGAAGATGCCTTGATAGACGTCGTTGATGTACAGCTTGGCGGGCGTCGCACGCGGCGCATCCACGCCGAACTCGTTGAAGGTCGAGTACGCGATCAGCTCCCGCAGCTTGGTGGCATCACCGGATGCGGCATGTAAGTTGAGACGCTTCAGACCGTCGAGGCGCGCCGCTTCGTCGTACTCGCTGAACTTCAGCTTGTACGAGAGCTTGGCGCAGGCGCCGACGTGGCTGCGCACGCCGCCGAAGTTCTCCCAGCAGTGGTGCAGCGTATAAGCTCCCTTGTGGCGTACGCCGAGGCTCGCAAAGCGCCTCTCACTCAGGGCGCTGCCACTTACCTGGCCGGAGCCGCGCAGGAACACCTCTTCGTTACCCTGCTCCTCAAGGCGCTCCCAATCGGCAGCAGCGAGGCTCAGGCGCACCTCCAGAATCTGTTCGGCAGCAAACACCTCTGCCCCCGGAACTCCGTCGCCACCGGGCTCTTCCGATGGGCTCAGGCCATCGCCGCCCGACCCGCAGCCCGCGGCACACAAAGCGATCAAACCCACCACCAACGTCCCGTGCATCAGCGAAGGGTACACGCTCCCGCGGCACGCATCCACTTCGGTAGGCGCCAGATGTGGGCTACAGCAGCCCGCGTGAAAGCGTGATCAGCGGCAGGCGTCGCCGCCATACTAGCCCGGCGGCGCCGACGGCCCGGTGGGTTCGAGCGGCGTCAGACCCGAGGATACCACCGGCTTTTCCTTGGCCGTGTACCATGGCACGCGCGGCCACCAGCGCTCCGGCTCGGGAGGCGCTAGCGCGTCGATGCTCTGGCCAGGCCTCGGCGTGACTACCGCGACGTTTACCGCCCTGGCGGCGGCGAGCACACGTTCGGCAGGCTCTACCCAGCTGTGCAAGGCCAGATCGAAGGTTCCCCAGTGCACCGGGAACAGCACGCCGCCACGCACGGCGCGGTGCGCGGCGACCGCTTGCTCCGGGCCAAGATGAACGTCTGCCCACAGCGCGTCGTAGGCGCCCACTTCGATCATCGTTGCGTCGAAGGGTCCCAGGCGCGCACCAATCTGCTCGAACCCCTCGAACATCGCCGTGTCGCCGCTGTAGTAGACGCGCCGTCGCTTCCCGAGGACCGCCCAGCCTGCCCACAGCGTGCCATCACTCTGAAGACCTCGGCCGGAAAAGTGCCGCGCCGGCGTGGCGACCAGCCTGAGCTCCGCGACGCGGGTCTCCTGCCACCAGTCGAGCTCGTGGATGAGCGACGGAGCAACACCCCAATACTCTAGGTGAGCTCCCACTCCGAGTGGGACGACGAAAGGAACGTGCAATCGACTCAGCCGAGCGATCGTGGAGTAGTCCAGGTGGTCGTAGTGATCGTGCGAGATGACGATGGCATCGAGTGGTGGCAAAGCTTCCAGGGACATCGGCACGGGGTGGAACCGCGTGGGACCTATGAAGCTCGAAGGCGAGCAGCGCTCACTCCACACCGGGTCGAACAGCACACGCCGCCCTTCGATCTCGACGAGCAATGTCGAATGACCGAACCAGGTGATGCGGAGATCGCTGGCAGGCGGCGTGGCGAAGTCACCAGCCGTGCGCCGGGCGATCGGCAGCGGAGCCGAAGGGCGACTGTGCTCGACCCCCTGCAACCAACGCGCCATCGCCGTCCAGACGTCGGGTTCCACGCGGGCTATCGTGTTGACGAACTTTCCCTCGCGGTATTGGCGCGATTCGAGGATGCGAGCAAGCCGCGGTCCCTGCGGGGTGGTGCCGAGCGCGGCCCACGCGTCGAGCAAGCCGACGAGGATCAGAACCGCGAGCACGGCCACCAGCGCAAGCACGACGCGCAACCAAGTCCGCCTTCTCGGAGCCTTCAGCGCAGAGGTGGTCATGTCAGGTTCACGCTGGGCTCGCCCCCGCTACATAGGTCCCGCTCGTGCGCAAACGCAAGCCCCTGCATCGCCCGGCGTCGGCCAGGGACGGCAGCTTGGGAGTCCTCGGACGCTCGCCGCGCGCACACCGCTCAGCGTTTGCTGCGCTTGCCGCGCGCCACCTCGGTTGCGAGCGCGTCGAGGCGCTGCACCCAGAAGCCGCGAAACTGCTCGAGCCAGCCGTCGACCTCGCGCAGCGGCGCGGCGTCGACCGAATACAGGCGTCGTGTACCCTCGCTGCGTACGGTTGCGAAGCCGCTGTCGCGGAGCACTCGAAGGTGCTGCGAAACCGCCGGTTGCGAGATGTCGAACTCGCGCTGCACCGCTTCCACGATCGATCCCGAAGAGTGTTCGCCTTGGGCCAGCAGCTCGAGGATCCGTCGTCGAACCGGATCCCCGAGCACGTCAAATGCATGCATGGACCGCTCGCCTTCGCTGACTCATCCAGACCCGCCGCCCTCGCCGCCTTCGCCGGTGTAGAAGGCCTTGGTGCGTTCCGCCGACGCGCGTGCCTGCTCCGGATCCGTGCCGGATTCGACTGAGGCTTGCCGCCAGCGGTCGCTGCTCGATCGCTGAAACTCCTTGCCTTCCTCGGACATCGACCACGCCTGGGCCGCCTGCGGGTCCACGGCAGCTCCGCTCGCCAGGTGTCGGTCGAGCCCGACTAGCGCCAGATCCCAACCGACCCCCACCGCGCCCGGACCGAATTGCTCCCAGAACTCCGGCGGGACGTGGGCGAGGTGCTCGAGCTCCAGCAACGTGCCCGTCGCGTTGCTCGCCTCGGAAAGCCGAACCGTCACCCAGCTCACCTCACCTGCGTACTCCCACGTCAGCGCGAGATGCCGAGGTGGATCGCAGCGGGTGATCTCGCCACCGGCGTTACCCTCGAGCTGGTAGCGCCCGCCCAACCTGAGCTCGCCAGAAATTGGCAAAAACCAGCGGGGGATGCGTTCACGGTTCGTCAGCGCGTCCCACAGGTCGTCCGGGGTGGTGTCATAAACGCGGCTCGCCAGGATGGCGCGAGCCGGGCGACCCTCGCGCTCCACGTTGTGCACGGCACGCGTGACGGCGCCAACCTGCTTTACGATGTCGATTTTCATGCGAGGCCTCCGTTTGAAACGAGCATACCGCGCAATATAATCGTTCAGTTATATTAGTCAAAAACTATAAAAGGGGCTCCTGCTGTGCAGCGGGCCGCTGTGGGTCAAAAGGCCGTTGGCCCTCAGCGAGGGCCGTCGTGCGTGTAGCGGAAATAGTTGAAATCCGCGTTTCCGCCGGCAGGGCCGCTGCTCGGGTTGTAGGTGAACACTCCAAACTTGATGCCCTCGAACCACGTGCGGCCCACGACTCGACTGGCACCCAGCGGGGTGAAGGTCGCGCCATCGAGTGAATAGGCGAAGCTTATCTCCGAAGCAGCGCTCATCCGCGCTTGCAAGAACACGCGGCTACTGCTGAGCGCTGGCCCCGAGCTATAGACGCCGTTCACGTTCGCACGCACGCTGGTTTGGCCCGCCTCGCGTACCGCTCCGACCCAGCCGTATGCCTGTCCGAAGAGCGTCACGCCCGCACGTTGTCCATCGATCATGCCGCTGGTGTCGAGCTCTGCGACCGCGGACGCGACCCTGCCCATCGCGAGCTGCACCAGCGTGTTGCGGGCGAAGACGATACTATCCTCGCGGAACGGCACCGCTGCGCCCGTTGCGCCGTCCTGACCACTGCGCGCGAGAAGCGGCTGCGCCGTGAGCCGCAACCAGCCGGGTCGAGCAGCGAGCGACCACTTTTCGTCATCCGGATTGTGATTCCACAGCCATTGCAAGCCGAGCGCCGGTCCGTCGAACTCGTCGGAGCTCTGGGGTACGTCCAGCGGGAAGTCCGCGCCGACGTTGGGCTTCCTCGGCTGCGCAACGGGCTCGCCGATCCCGTTCGCGTCGAGATCCACCCCGATGGCGGGCCAGCCGTCGGCTCCCCAGCGAGCAGGTTGAAGGTGCGCGATGCGCCCCCAGCCTTGGTTCTGCTGGAAGTGGTAAAACCACGACTCGCCACTGGGTAAGTCAATCCACGAACCCTGATGCGGACCGTTGATGGCGGTAGTGCCGCGCTGAAGGATGGTGCGCTTCTCGTAGGGCCCGAGAATGGCACGTGAGCGGAGCACCACCTGGTAGCCATTATCGATGCCGCCCTCGGGCGCGAAGATGTAGTAGTAGCCAGCGCGCTTGTGGAGCTTGGGACCCTCCAGCGTGGGCCCGGTCGCGACGGTGGTCTCAGGGCCGATCAGCCGCTTCCCGTCCCAACTCATTTCTTGAACGATGAGGGGGCCTGCTCCGAGCCGACTACGCACGAGGTACGCCTTGCGCCCGTTCGGCCCATCGCCGCCCGCCCCATCGAGGTCGTCCCAGAACGGGCACGGGTCCTCCCAGTTTTCCACCGCACGCACCAGCGTCCAAGGCTCCCACGGGCCCGCAGCGTCCGCCGCTGTCGTCATCAGCAGACCCTCGCGCGGCGTGGCGACATACACATAAAAACGGTTCTCGTGATGGCGAATGGCCGGCGCCCACGTGCCGTGTTGATACGCCTGACCCGGCTGGTCGTAGCGAGCGTGCAGGTCGAGGCGGCGATAGATGCGCGAGACGAGTCGCCAGTTGACCATGTCTCTCGAGCGCAGCACGGGCATGCCCATGAAATGATGGGACGCTGCGATCATGTAGAACTCTCCACGGGCGTCCGTCACATCCAGGTTGTTGTAGTCGGCCCACAACACCGGGTTCTTGAACGTCCCGGTGCCCTGGTCGCCCCAGGCACCCGCCTTGAGTGTGGGCGCCCCGCCAGTGCCGCCGCTCACGCCGGAAGCACCTGCGACGGACGGGTTGCCTGCGGTCCCACCGGCGGAAGCTCCGCCGCTCGTCG
>DASQDA010000681.1:0-1546 GCA_035634435.1 Polyangiaceae bacterium | reverse complement strand
AAGCAACCGCTCGGGCGGGATCGACGGGCGACCGACGCCGGCGGCGTAGATCGCCTCAAACTCCACGCTCAGGTTCGACAGCGCTCCGTTCACGATCTCCCGGATCGGCCGCAGAGGGTGATCGCCGCGAACCCGGCTCTCCAGATCGACGTACGAAAACAAAGACCCCGAACGCTGATCCGAACCGCGCATCGCCCAATCCCCACCATCTCCTCCAGGGTTGAATCATGCCCCAGACCATCAGGCGAGCGGGTTTTTCCTCAGCCTGCTAGTGTTGTGACTCTAACGCTTGTTTCGCGCGCGCGACTTTTTCGAGGATGGCACTGGCGGATGCGGTCCAGACGAAGGGCTTCGGATCGGCATTGTGCCGGTCGAGGTAATCCATGATGGCCTTCTCGAGATCCGGAACGCTTGTGAAGGCGCCGCGGCGGATGCGCTGCTGGGTGATCAGCCCGAAGAAACGCTCGACCTGGTTGAGCCAGGAGGCGGAGGTCGGGGTGAAGTGCAGTTGGAAGCGTGGGTGCTTTTCAAGCCAGGCCTTCACGGTCGCGTGCTTGTGGGTGGCATAGTTGTCGACGATCAGATGCAGGTCGAGGCGTTTGGGCGTGGCGCGGTCGATTGCACGCAGGAAGCGCAGGAACTCCTGATGGCGGTGGCGCTTCATGCAACTCCCGATCACCGTGCCGGTCGCGACATCGAGCGCCGCAAACAGCGTCGTGGTGCCGTGCCGCTTGTAATCATGCGTGAAGGTGCCGGCGCGGCCCTTCTTGAGCGGCAGTCCGGGCTGGGTGCGGTCGAGGGCCTGGATCTGGCTCTTCTCGTCAACCGCCAGCACCAGCGCCTTGTCGGGCGGGTCGAGATAGAGCCCGACCACGTCCTGGACCTTCTCGACGAAGCACCTGTCGGTCGAGAGCTTGAAGGTTTTCGCCAGATGCGGCTTGAGCTCGTGCGCCTGCCAGATCCGCTGCACCGTGGTGTGCGAGAGACCCACCGCCTTGGCCATCGTGCGCACGCTCCAGTGCGTGCCCTTCGGCGGCCGGCTGTGCAGCGTCATCTCGACGACGTGCTTGACCCGGGCGGGCGGCACCGGCGTCTTGCCGGGCGGCCGGCTGGCCTCCTTGAGCAGGCCCGCGACGCCTGTGGCCCGATAGCGCTCGCGCCACAGCCGCACCGTCGGCTGGCTGGTCTGCAGGCGGCGCGCCACCGCGACCGTGCCGAGCCCGTCCGCGCACAACAGCACGATCCGCGCCCGCCGCACGTGCTTCTGGGCCGTGTTGCCGTCCTTCACGAGGTGCTGCAGCCGGTCGCGATCGTCCGCCGTCAGGTCAATGCCTTCACGTCTGTCCATGCCGCGCAGGAATCACATCCGCGCCCGCGTGGCAAAGACCTGATTGTGACGGGACACTAGCCTGGCTCAAGGAGTGGGCGGGGGAGCGGCGGGCCTCGTTCGGGGGTCACTTCATCCCGCACGACGGCGACCGGGAGAGCTTGTGGCTGGAGGGCGAAGGGCCGGCCCCGGCACGATGATGCTTCGCACTGAGCCGAC
>DASQDA010000680.1:0-8868 GCA_035634435.1 Polyangiaceae bacterium | reverse complement strand
CGCGCTCTGGCCGTGTACCGAAATGCAGACGTTCGCGTGCGCGTCGATGACCAACCCTGGATCGAGGGCCCGATCTTCAACGTGGCGATTGCCAACGGACGTTACTTCGGCGGCGGGATGCTGATTGCTCCGGACGCCGATCCGTCTGACGGTGCGCTGGACGTGGTCGCAATGATGGACTTGTCAGCGCTCGAGAGTGTCAGCTTGTCCCCGCAAGTTTACCGGGGGCAGCACCTGGGGCACTCCAAGGTGCGAGCCTCGCGGGGTCAACGGGTGACAGCAGAGGCGCTCGCGCCGCGTAAGGAAGTGCTTATCGACATGGACGGGGAGACCCCTGGGCGCCTGCCGCTGGTCGCGCGCGTGCTGCCCTCGGCGCTACGCATCCACATCTGAACGAGCGCCGGCGAAGGCGACGGGCGATGGCGGCAGCACGAAACCGCTGCCGCTCACAGCCGAGCGCAGTGCTCTACGGAGCAACACGACACCAGCTGCAGCGAGCGCCAGACTTGCCCACTGCGCCGGCGTGAGCTCCCAGTACCGTCGATCGGCTGCCAGCTCGAGACCCGGCAGGCTCACGGGTTCGCGCAGGCGCAGGAAATCGAGACCGAAGCGCACGGGAGCATACAGCACGCAGAACGACCCCAGAAAAAATCCCCACGGCCACGCTCGTCGTCGCAGCAGCAGGAAAGCAATGGCGAGCGGGATCGTCAGCACCAGCTCGAGCAGACCGAGATCGAGGCGTCCCCCTCCCGGGTAGTTGACCGCATACCAGGCGTCGCTCGCGATGCCCGGATGGTCGTGAACCACCGCACAGCCGGCGCGACCCAACGCCCAGCCCGTGGGAAATGCACTCGCCACCACGTCGGCGTAGGGCAAGATCGCCGTGCGGTAACGCTGCCCCCACAACAAGGCTCCGAGCAGCGCACCCGTGAAGCCACCATAGCTCGACAGGCCGTCCCACAACCGCACGAGCGAGAGCGGATCGCTCAGCACGCGTTCTGGTGAATAGAAGACGACATCGAGCACATGGCCGACGATGAATCCTCCCACCATCACCCAGATCATGAACGAGCTGAGCGCGCGGGCACTGACGCCACGCTTGCTGCCATAGCGCAGCGCGAGCCAACCACCCAGGTAGACGCCGGCGGAGACTAGCAAGCCGAACGGTTTGAGACTGACCGGGTCTGCGTCACTGCCCAGCCAGCTAGCTGGGATCAGTACGATCTCGGGCAGGTCGATATAGGGGATCAGCGGGCTCAGGGGGAAGCTCCCTGCTTTTTGCGCGAGCTGCCCTTGGTTGCTTTGGCAGGGAACACTTCGATGCGGTCGTCGACCTCGGGCTCGATCGCCGCGCGCATCTCCAGCCGAACCCCGTCACATTCGCGCACCAGGACCGCGGTGGCCACGGGCTGCTTCTCGCAGCGGCTGGCGGGCAGCGCTTCCTCGAGCGCATTGCCGAGCACCTGAGCGCTGCGAGCCAGCGCGTCGATGCGTGCGCCGGGGTCTTCCGCCACCGCGACGCGGTCCACGGCCTCGGTCAAGCGGTTGAAAAGCTGAGGGCTCGCCAGCACCACGCGCGACACATTGCCCTTTTTGAGCTCGACGCGGACAGTGAGTGGGAGCGGTCGCGGCGTGAGCACGCCGCGATCTGGCACGGCGTATCGAGAGCTCAGCGTGGCCGCGCAGTGCGACGGCTGACAGTGCGCTGCGAGGGGCTGCAGACCGAAGCGCGCGAGACGCTCCTCGCCGAGCTCGGCGACCGGGCCTCCGAAGCTGCGGACGTGCGCCATCGATCGAGTGAGCTCGGTGAGCAGGCGCACGACCTCCGCGCGCTCAGTGTCAGCGCGCGCCAGCGCGCCCTCGATCTCGCGAAGCCGCGCCTCTTCGCGCTGGGCCCGGGCCGCAGCGTACTGCTTCAGCAGTGCAAATTCGGACAGTCGCAGCGCCGCTGCCTTCGCGTGCGGACCGTCGGGCATGGCAACCAGGTAAGCCTTCAGCAAGCTCGGCCTGTCGTGCGCCTGCTGGAAGAAGCGGGGCTCAGCGCGCGCGAACCAGGCCTGCACCTCGGCGCGGAAGCGTCCGTCGGGGTTTTCGCGCAAGTAGCGGTGGCTCGAGCTCAGACGCTTCAGCTGCGTGCCGGCCAACCGGACCTCGCGGTACGCCGTGTAGTCACCGCGCCCAGCCAGCAGCTGGTCGGAAACGCCGCAGCTCGCAAGGAGCCCCAGCGCAAGCGCCAGCCCCAGCAGCGAATGGCCCCGGCCCCATCTCATTCAAGGCTCCGCGGACAGAAGTTGCACTCACTCGGGGTGGTTGCGGCGCGCGGCCGCATGTACTCCCGATACTCATCGCAGGGAGCCGCAAGCAGCGCGCGCAAGCAGACCTCACCGTCGTGCACCAAAGCACGACATCCTTCCGGGAACGCCGGCTCCGACGCAGCGCTGCCGCAGGCCCGCTCACAAGGCCCGCTTTGGATTGCGCAGGCGGTGCAGCGCTCGCAGTCGATGTACTGCTTCGAGGCGAAGAACGCAGAAGGGTCGAGCTCCTGCGCTTGCTGCGAACAGCCGCCGGCGTCGCCTGGTACCGGGGCCACGCAAAACGCCAGGGCCAGGAAAGCAACGACCCCTCGCAAGGCGTGCTGCGCAGTGCTGTTGGGACTAGCCGGCGAGCTCGTCATGGCAAGACCTCGTATTGTACCCACGCGCCTGCCTGCAATGAGACCACCGGGAGGATCGTGGGGTTGCTTTCCCAGGTGGCAGCGCCAAAAAACAGGCTCGAGACCAGCTCGGCTGAGAGCCCAATACCGCCGCTCACCAGGAACGCGGCGCCGACGCCGAGCTCGAGGCCGGCACCCAGGTCGGGCTCCAGGACGACAGGCACGCCCGCACGAGCGCTCACGAGCCAGTCGCGAGAGACGGGCCCGATAGCGAGATAGGACAAGCTAACGACCTCCTGCGCGATGCCCTGGACGGCGATGGAGAGGTGAGCGACGGCTCCGTGTCGAAGCCCGTTCGGATCGCCGAACGCTGCACCCAGGCCGAGATCGACGTAGCTGGCGGACAACGACAGACTCTCAGGCGTGTCACCGAGCACCGTCTGCAGCCGGTAGGGATTGTTGAAGCGAACACCACGCCCAAGACCCAGGCTGCCGAAGCTGTGAACGTAAGACCGTCGCGCGTCGCTGGCGGAGGCAGTGGCATCGCCGCCGCGTCTGGGGTCACTGGCTGCAACAGCGCCGCTTCCCGCGTCGATCCGCGCCTCCGCCGCGTCGGCGGCCGCTGCCACGGCTCCACTCAACGTGATGGCGAGCGCGCATTCGAAAGCGAGCGCGCGGCTCACCGCTTGCACGCGTGCTCGACGTCGGCCACTGTCTTGGGAATAGCCGCGCTGAGCACCAGGGGTGAATCCGCCTGGACGAGCACGTCGTCTTCGATGCGAATTCCGATGCCCTGGAAGCGGAGATCCACCTCGGCGTTGGCTGCGACGTAGATCCCCGGCTCCACCGTCAGCACCATGCCGGGCTCGAGGCGCCGGGGAGCGCCATCGTGGAAGTAGCGGCCGACGTCGTGCACGTCCATGCCGAGCCAGTGGCTGGTTCGGTGCATGTAGTAGGGCCGGTAGCGCTTCTCCTCGAGGGCGGCCGCGCGCGGGCCCTGGATGAGGCCGAGCTCGATCAGACCATCGACAATGACCTCGACGGCACTGTCATGGATCTCGTCGAGCGTCGCGCCCACGCGGCTACGCTCGATCGCGGCAAGCTGAGCAGCGAGCACGACCTCGTACACGGCACGTTGCGCAGGGCTGAAAGTGCCGCTCGCTGGATACGTCCGTGTCACGTCGGCCGCGTAGTATTCGAACTCACACCCAGCATCCACCAGCACCAGCTCACCCTCGCCGATACGGCGGTCATTGCGACGATGGTGCAATATCGTCGCGTTCGGGCCGGAGCCGACGATGGGGGCGTAAGCAGGCCTCTCTGCTCCACCCGCCCGGAACGTCCGCCTCAACAGCGCTTCGAGCTCGTACTCGTACATCCCGGGCCGCGTGACACGCATGAGCTCGACGTGAGCCTGGGTCGTGATCTCCATGGCGCGACGCATGGTTTTCACCTCGTCGGCGCTTTTCTTCAGGCGCATCTCGTGCAGGATGCCATCGGGCTCCGAAAGCTTCGTGGGCCACACCACCGCGACGCGGCCGCGACGCCGCAGGCTGGCAATGGCACGAAGCACCCGTGCGTCCGCTGCAGCCTCTTGCCCCAGCCGGTAATAGAGCTCGGGCACCCCGCTCAGCAACTCGGGCAGCTTGAGGTCGAGCTCCGCCACCGAGAACGCCTGGTCGGCGCCAAAGACGCCCACAGCGCCGTCCACGCCGGCTCGCGGGCCATCCCAGGTCTCCCGTTCGGGATCCCGCGGCCGCACGAATAGCGTGAAGCTCGGCCCGCCCGTGCTCTGCAAGACCAGCACGCTGTCGGGCTCATCGAAACCCGTGAGGTAAAAAAAGTCCGAGTCCTGCCGGTAGTCGTGCTCGACGTCGTTGTTGCGGATGGCGGTGGGCGCGGAAAACACGACCAGAGCGCCGGGATGTAGCGCTTCGAGAACGCGTTCCCTCCGGGCGCGAAATTCGGCGAAGTCCATCACGGCGATGTCTAGCATTACTGCCGCGGCTTTCACTCCCCCCACGCGGTGCTGTCCGAGCGACGAGGCCCCTTCGCGACGCTCGCCGCCGAGCCCGTCGCCTGCTGTCAAACGTGCCGAACACGCCGCAAAGCGGCCCCAGCAGCGCATCGAATTGACGTCTCGGGTACCCCACGCTACGAGCCCGCCGCGTGGCTACGGAACGCCCGCCTGAATCCGACGAACCCGACCGCGAGCAGCGACGGCTGGAGCGGCTCATTCCAGAGCTCATCAAGCGCCTGCTGGAGGCCGGCTACGAGAAGCTCAGCGAAGGGCCCGAGAACGTTCGGCAACGTGTAGCCGATCTGAAGCTCCCCAAAGAGGCGCTAGGCGTGCTACTGGCGCAGCTCGATGAAACCAAGAGCGGCCTCTATCGGGCGGTGGCTCGCGAGGTCCGGGACGTTCTCGAGCACACGAATTTTTCCGAAGAGCTAGCGAAGGTTCTGACGACCCTATCGTTCGAGATCAAGACCGAAGTGCGATTCATACCCAACGATCAACGTCTGCGCGCCTCGCCCGAAGTGAAAACGCGTGTCAACGTGCGTCGCGATCGCGGCTCTCAGCCGCCGACGCCGACGCCATCTCCACCTGGCGCTGCGCAAGACCCTTCGAACGAAGCCAAGAATTCTCAATCCGAGGAGAAATCCGAGTGAAGCCGCTGACTGCTGCTAGCGAGATCGACGCCTGGTGCACCAAATGCCGTATGGATCTAGGCCACAGAATCGTGGCCCTGGTCGGCGGAGCGCCGAAGCGCGTGGTGTGTCTCACCTGTGGCTCCGAACACAATTTCCGCGCTCCGCGCGCGGCCACCTCTGGCCTCACACCCAAGCCCCGCGTCACCGCGGCGCCCCCGGCCACCACCGGCGCACGCGTCGCGCAGAAAGCCAAGGCGGAGCACGAGCGCTACGAGAGCTGGGCTTCCAAGACTCTCGGGCAGGCTGTGGACGCGTTCACGCGCTACTCGATGGAACGCCAGTTTCGAGCTGGCGAGCTGGTGATGCACCCGAAGTTCGGAGAAGGTTACGTCGACCAGGTGCTGGAGGGCGGCAAGGTCAACGTCATGTTCCGTGATGGCGCCAAGGTTCTGGCGCATCGGCAGTAACGCCCGAACGCCTCTGCTCGTCGTCTAGCGCGCACAGGCGCCAACCCAGGGTAGAGTCTCCCCTGGCAGGCCCGTCAGTGGGCACGCCTGGGGCGTTGCCCTTTTTGCGATCGAGATCGGGGTGCGCCCCGATCCGCTGACGAGGTCGTCGCTGCGGCGCGTGGGGCACCCCGCTGATGCTTCGGGCCCGACGCCTTGAAGCTCGAGCCGCGATTGGCCTTTACACCGGGACTTGAAGCACGCGGAGCACCGCGCTCGGACTTGGAGCCCGGCGCGCGCGGCGCACCCCGTTCACGCTTCGCACCCGGCGCGGGCGAGCGCCCTGGCGACGAAGAGCGTCCCGCCGACGAAGAGCGTCCCGGCGCGGCGCTGTCGCGGGGCGTGGCCGAAAAGGCAGGCCTCGTTCCCCGTTGAGCCTTCGGTCCCTCCGCTCGGCGTGCAGCGCCACTCTGCGGCCTGGCAGCGGACAGTCGCGGAGCGTCCTCGTCGAAGCCGCTCTTGACGACCCGGCGAGCCGTGTCGCGCCCCGGCGGCGGGCTAGGACTGCGCGGCGCGGCCGCCTGTGCGGCGACCTCGAGCCGAACGGGGTGACGCGTGCGAGCGCGCGAGCGCGAGGGACGCGTGGGAGCCGAGCCCTCCACCGGCCGAGCCGCCGCCCGCACATTACGAGGCACCCCGTACAAGCGCTTCAGCTCGACCAGCTCTTCCACGCTGAGATGACGCCACTCCCCGGGACGCAAGCCCTCGGTGGTGATACCAGCGTGCGCCGTTCGAGCGAGCCGCATGACCGGGAAACCCGTCGCGTCGCCCAGGCGGCGGACCTGCCGATTGCGGCCTTCTCGCAGCACGATGGAAAGCCAGGTCTTGTCGCCTTCCACGCGAAGCACCGCAACGTGAGCTGGGCGAGTTGCTCGTCCATCGATATCGATGCTCTCCCGCCAGCCTTCGAGACCCTTGTCATCGAGCACGCCGCGGACCTTCGCGACGTACTCCTTGGCCACGCCGTCCCGCGGGTGCAGCAAGCGACTGGCAAACTGGCCGTCGTTGGTGCACAGCAGCGCGCCACTGGTGTGAAAGTCGAGCCTTCCGACCGGCACCACCCGCACGCCCACGTGGCGCAGAAACGGAGCAATGGTGTCGCGGCCCTCGGGATCGCTGAGCGTGCACATCACGCCGCGCGGCTTGTGCAGCAAAACATAAACGAAGGGCTCCGCCAGGACACGGCGGTTGTCGACCTCCACGCGGGCCGTGCGGGCGTCGACGCGCAGCCCGAGCTCACGCACCACGCGGCCGTCCACTTTCACGCGCCCCTCCCGGATGAGCTCTTCCGCGGCGCGCCGTGAAGCCACGCCCGCGCGCGCCAAAACCTTTTGCAGACGTTCTTCGCTCATTGGACCAGGGCGCCGCAACCTATCATCGGCAGCGGGAACGTCCAGCGAGGGCCGCCGGCGGTGATGTTGCGCGCCGCGTGCTCTAGCGGCGGCGCGGGCTTACGTGACCCTCGGCAGGCGCTGCATCGCTGCCTTCTGCCGGCGCGGCGGCGGGGCCGGTGCTCTCGGGCGCCCTGGCGTCGTTCTCGTCGCGCTCGCGCTCCGCGAGCGCGCGGAGCGCCATTTCATCGCGATCCCACCGATCGACGTGGCTATCGAAGTTCAAGTCGACGCCCACCCGCTGCAAGCTACCCTCGTCGTAGATTTCCCAAACGTCAGGCCTGCCGTCGCGGTTGGTGTCTCGCTGGGCGCGGCTCAGCTTACCGCCCACGTAGAAGCGTGTTTCATCCGCCTGGCCACTGCCGGAGTTGTCGACTTGCATTTTCGAGACGCGCCCGCGCGTGAAGGCGATCCAGGTGTCGACCTTGCCGTCGTAATTGGAGTCGGCCAGCTCGCTCAACGGCTCACCGCGATCATTGAAGGTCCGAACGACGTCCTTGGCACCATCGAGGTTCGTATCCACTTCGCGACAGAGCAACACGCGCCGGCGGTCTTCACCCTCGCCGACGATTCCGTACACGCGTCGGACGTTCGGGAACGTGGCCGACGCACCGGTCGACTCGGAGACCTCGCGGTCGGCGCGACCTCGGAAGTCGCAGCGCGAGCGGTCATCGCTCGGCACACCGGCAACCTCCTGCAGCGACGACGCCTGCCTGCCTGCGCTAGACGAAGCGCCGCAACCTGCCGCTACCAAACCCGTCAGTACGGTCGAGACGATGAGAGCTCGCGTCATGGGTTACCTCCTGTGCTTGTTCCCGTAGCGCCGCCGGTTCCCGTACCCGTCCCTCGCGCTCCAGTGCTCGGTGCACCTGCGGCGGCCGGCGGCGGCGCACCTTCCTCGCGGGAGCTGGTCTCGGTGGGCAGCGACGTGGACTGCTCGAAGTTGGGACTCTCCGTCTGACGGAAGTCCTGGCGCTCGGGCGGCACGTATCCGGTCTCTTTGCAGTAGTCGACGCTGGCGCCTGGGTCGGGTCGGCCATCGCTATTCACGTCGGCATGAATCACGGGGCAGCCCTGGCGAGGATACTCCCACCATTGATCGATCAAGCGATCGCCGTTCGAGTCACGCTCGGAACGCGCCAGCCGCCCGGCTTGATAGAACTCCCAGGTATCCAGGCGATTGGCGAGGAGGGTCGCACGTCGCTTTTCAGCCAACAGCGCGTCCTTGTAGATGCTGATCTCGTCGATGCGACCGTCGCGGTCGTAGTCGGTCTCGCGGCGGCGAACCTTGCCGTTGCCGTCGTAGTACGTCCAGGTGTCCACGACGCCGTCGAAGTTCAGGTCCACGGCGCGACAGACTTCGCGCCCGCCTTCACGCACGATGGTGACGTTCGGTTTCCCGTCGCCGTTCGCGTCGAGCTTCGCGGCCGAGCCGGAGCGAACGTCGCAGTCCTCGTGCCGAATAGTGGTGTCGCGCTCGACGATGCCGTTTGCAGCGCGTGCACTCGAGCCGCTACCACTACAGCTCAGCTGCAAAATCCCAAGATAGACGCCGAGCACACTGATGGCTCGGCGGGTCGAAAAGTTATTCGTCATCACTCGCCTGGTTCCCCGAGATTCCGCCGGGACCCTCATCCGATCGTTTCTAGCGCGCCGCTCTGCCGAA
>DASQDA010000679.1:0-2085 GCA_035634435.1 Polyangiaceae bacterium | reverse complement strand
ACCCATCGAAGCAGTGGCCATGCGTCGCGACCACGAAACGCATGCGTGAACTGTTACCACACAGCTCGGCGCGCGCGTGAAGCGAGCGCAACTGACGTGCGTTCATCGCCGAAAGGAGCGTCGTGCGAGCCGCTGCCCTTCCCATCGTGTTGACAGGCGACCGCTTGCCGCCGCGCCTGATGGATCTGCCTGACCCGCCGAGCGCCTTGTATTTGCGCGGCGAGCTGCCGCGCGGTCCAGCTGTCGCAATCGTCGGCACACGCAATCCAACGCCGGAAGCAACCCGTTTCGCCCGCCGCTTGGCCGGAGAGCTGGCGCGCGCCGGCATCACCATCCTGTCAGGGGGAGCCAAGGGTATCGACACGGCCGCACATATCGGCGCGTTCGCCGCCGGGCAGCCCACCGTGGTGGTGGCGCCAGCCGGCTACGCTGCCCCCTATCCACTGCGGAACGCCGAGCTCTTCCAGAGGATCGTCGCTCGAGACGGCGCCTACCTTTCCCTCGTACCGGACGACGAGCCCGCCCGCCCGGCCGCATTTTTCCCGCGCAACGGTTGTCTCGTCGCGCTCGCGCACGCGGTCATCGTCGTTCAAGCGGGCGTTCGCAGTGGCGCGCGCAACGCCGCGGCGCAGGCGCGTCGGTTGGGTCGGCCGCTGCTGGTCGTCCCCTGGTCGCCTTCCGTGTCCCGGGGCGGAGGCTGCTTAGTAGAGTTGCGGCTGGGCGCCCTCGTCTGTGAGCGTGCTCGGGACGTGCTCTCGGTTTTAGACAAGGCGGGTGTCCGTCCGGTTTCCTTGTCGTCGAAGCGGCGCCGTCGAGGCAACTCCGGAGCGCCCCGTCGCCCCCACTCTGAGGAGAGCGTGAACCATTTCGAGCCCTTACCCTTGCCGTCGGAGCTCGACCGCGTCGTCCTCGCGCTGCGCGGGGGGGCGCTCTACCCGGACCAGCTGGTGGCCGAGGCCGGGCTGTCGCCGGCCCAAGTTCAAGAAGTTCTCTTGACTCTGAAGCTCCGGGGCGTCTTAGTTGCGAACCCCTCCGGGCGGCTCGAACTCGCTAACTCAGCGAATTTGTAGGGTTTTGGTCATCCGTGGTGCGGGGTGCCCTTGCGGGACGTCGCTTTCGGGCGCATTCAAGGTCTCTCGAACTCCCTCCGAAAAGCTCGGTCATGCTCAAGACCCTCGTCGTCGTAGAATCCCCGGCCAAAGCCAAGACCATCCAGAAGTACCTGGGCGCGGGCTATGAGGTCCTCGCCAGTAAAGGGCACGTCAAAGACCTGCCCAAGCGGATGGGTATCGACGTCGAGAAAGGGTTTCAGGAGTCGTACGAGATCATCGAGGCCAAGGCCAAGGTGCTCGCGGACCTGAAGCACCACTCCGAAAAGTCCGACGTTTTGCTGCTGGCGACCGACCCGGATCGCGAGGGCGAGGCCATCGCCTTCCACATCGCGGAGGAGCTCGGCCGCCCTGAGCTCGACGTCAAGCGGGTGGAGTTCGAGGAAATCACGAAGAAAGGGGTCGAGCACGGCATTAACAACCCGCGCGAGCTCGATCGCGACCTCTACGACGCCCAGCGGGCGCGCCGAGTGCTCGATCGTATCGTGGGTTACGATGTTTCGGCCTTGGTGTGGCAGAAGCTGGCATTCGGGCTCAGCGCTGGACGCGTGCAATCGGTCGCCCTGCGGCTGATCGTCGAGCGCGAACGCGAGATAGAGGCGTTCATCCCCGAGGAGTACTGGAACGTCTCCGTGGCGCTGAGGGGCAAGGCCCCCCAGACCGTCATGGCGCGCCTGTCGCGAGCCGACGGCGAGAAGGTGGAGGTCAAAGACGGCGAGCATGCCGCTGACCTGCACGCGGATCTCGCAAGCTCCAGCTACCGCGTTGGTACCATCACCCAGCGGGAGCAGAAGCGGCAGGCGCCAGCCCCGTACACCACCAGCAAGCTGCAGCAGGATGCGACCAGCTATCTGCGCTTCACCACGAAGCGCACGATGAACATCGCGCAGAAGCTCTACGAGGGCGTTGATCTGAAAAAGGACGGCGGTCTCGTCGGTCTGATCACCTATATGCGTACCGACTCGACCAACGTGGC
>DASQDA010000678.1:0-6282 GCA_035634435.1 Polyangiaceae bacterium | reverse complement strand
GAGGGCGAGAGCAGCCGGAGCTCCTCGAAGAGCGCAGCCGCCCGCTCGGCGTGTACTTTGCGAGACGCCGGCTGACCCTGCTCGCCGAGGGTTCGAAGCCATTGCTCGAGCCCGCGCGCGGCCGGCAGCAAACGCAGCGCGCGGGGGCCGTCGTCGCGCGTCAGCTCACTCAGTCGATTGTCGAGCTCCGTCATCAGCTCGGTCCCAGAGCGATCGATGCGCAGCGGGAGCTTGGCAAGCTCGTGCAAGAGCTCACCCGTGAGGTGCGGATCGCTACCGAACCAGCGCTGCAGTCTGAGCTCCGGGACCCGCAGCACGTCAATGAGCGCGTCGCGTGACAGCGGGCCACGTGCCAGACGCAGGAGCTCGAGCGCAGCGTGGGCGCGAGGTGCTGCGATCGCGGGACGGCCGCGGGGCTCCACGAAGGGTAAGCCTGCGCGCGCAAGCTCGAAGCGCAGCGGTTCCAGAAACGCTTCGCTTAGCTCCGCCGCGACGATCGCGATGCGGTCGAGCGACTTGCCTTGTGCAAGCCCGTCTAGCACCGCACGCGCAACGGCCCGCGCCTCGCTTTCGGCGTCGTACGCCTCGACACACCGCGCTCGGGCGCCGGTCCAATCTTTGACGGGCACGAACGAAAGCTGGGGCGGGTCGTTGGCGGCCGACCAGCGCGCTTCGAGAGCGGCGGTCACCCCATCGGCGGCCTCGCGCAGCACGCCGCTTTCGAAGCTGGGCAGCTCCAGGGTCAGGCCGTCGCCGCCCAGGGCGCGCAAGGCCGCGTGGAGCGACTCGAAGAATGCGAGCGTAGAAGGGTCCCAGCGCACCAACCCGCGAACGAGCGCACGCCCGCCGGGCCAGTCACGCACGCCTCCCGGCGCTTCCGCGAGGTGCTTGGCAGCGTGCCAGGCCGCCACCCGGTCGTCGCGTAAACCTCGGGCTGCCAGATTCTCGTCCAGCGAGGTGAGCAGCTCCGAAAGCTTTTCCCCGCGCTCCAGCTGCGTTGCGCGCAGTGCAGCGCTGCTGGTCCCCGAGCGCCGCAAACGACCGACCGCCTCGTCCAGCGGACGTGCATGCTGGATCGAGACTCCCGCGCAACGCGCCGTGAGCAGCCGCGTCATCTCCGGCGTGGTCGGCGCCAGGGCGGGAAGCTCTGCTGCTGCCAGCTCGCGAACCAGGCGTCGCACCGTTCGACCGCGGGCACCGCTGAGCGCCAGAGCCTCCGCATGACGTTCCGTCGGTACCAGGATCCACGGGTCGTCGGCCTTGGGGGGGCGGAGCGCCGTCACCGACGCGCCCAACACGCGCAGATTCGCGGAAAGCTCACCCGCGTCGCCTAGCGAGCGAGAGGCGCCCCGTCAAGCAGCCAGGACAACCGCGGTCCGAGCCGCGGCGCCGGAGAGCTCTGCTCGCCCCGCAGAGAGCCGCCCCGCGGCGCAACGCTCTGACGGCGCTCTGCCCTCGGCTCAGGACCCAGTCACGCGGCGCTCCGCCTCGTCGCGCGTACCGCTGACGGCCTTGGCGGCAGCACCGCGTAGCTCGGAGCGGACCAGTGACGCCGGCACTGGCATGTCGGGCACGATCAAGAGCTCCAACGTCAGCTCAGTCCGTTGAGCATCGAGCTTCTTGATGCGCCAGACCGCATCGAGCCGCTTCACGTTGCCCTTGACCATGGTGCCCGTGATGATGTCGTTTTCGCCCTCGGTTTTGGGCGGGTCGAAGCGCACGATGGCCCAGATCTTCATGGTGCCCTTGACGATGGGCACTTGCAGGTAGACGTCGGTCTTGTTGCCGACGCGTCCGACGACCTTCGCGGACTTGAAGCGCTTGATGAACGACTCATAGTGCGCAAAGTCGGTAACCACCGAGCGCACCAGCGGTTGCGGTGCCATGACGATCGTTCGTGCAGCTCCGGCGTCGCGCCCGCCGCTCTTGACATCGAAGCGCTCGATTCGCGGTTTCTGTGAAGAGTCAGCCACTGCGGCGCTGGCACCGAGCAACACAAATCCCAAAAGTCCGGCGCTGAGCAACTGCACCGCGGCAACCCTGAGTTTTTGAGACCTGAGCTTCATCACGTGAACCACCCTGCACGCGTCATGCCGCTCGTAAAGCACGCCAGCAATGCTGCGATTGTAGTCAGGATACGGCCGCCTCGGTAGCTAGTTTCACGACAGAATTGCGGTGGCGTCGCTTTTCACGAGAAGCTTTGGAGCGACGTCGCTGTAGCCGGCAGGCAACACCGGGTGTAGCCAAGCGCGTGTGAATGAGCGGTCTGCGTAACAGGAGCGAACCCGTTACGCAGGCGCTTTCGCTTCCGTCCATGGGGCCGCGGCACTGGCGTCGCGCGGCTCGATGATGCAGTTGCCCGAGAACTGCACGCCTTTGTCCATGAAGACTTCGGGAGCCCGCAGCGTTCCGTTCACCCGCGCCGGCACGTAGAGCTCGATGCTCTCGGTGGCTCGCACGCTGCCTTGCAGGCTCCCACCTTTAACGATCACGACACCGGCCTCGATTTCCGCGTCCACGTCAGCGCCGTCGCCCAGGATCAGCGTGTCCGGCGTCCGGATCTGCCCGCGAAAGCTGCCGTCGATCCGCACGCGCCCCTCGAAGTGCAGTTTGCCTTCGAAATGCGTGCCACGGCCCAAAAGCGCAGTAATTTCGATGGCGGGCAGAGCGGACGGCATGCAGCTCGCGTCATAGCTGGAACCCTGCGGAGCGCCAACCTTGGCCAGACGGCCGCGGGCGCGCTGGTCGCAGGCGCGCCGAGCCAAAGCGGCGACAAGCTTAGCTTTGCTCAACCGCTCGCAAAATCGTCTAATCTCCCGCCATGAGCTCTGTCCGGGTGGTCACCCGGTGGTTCGCGCCAGTGGCCTTGCGGCTCTCCGCTGCGGCACTGGTGTCGTGGTCTGTGCCCGTTTGGGCGCACGCATCCCCGGTACCTGACGGGGGTGCCAGCAGCGCAGCTGCAGCGGCGGATACGGACGGTGGCGAGAACCGCGTGCCCTGGCATGACTCCGTAGTCGTCTGGGACAACTCGGTCACCACGCAGACGTTGGGGATTGGCCGCGACTATCAAAGCCGCAATCCAACGTACGAGATGAGCTTTCGTCTGGCTCCCCGGTATTATCTGCACGAATCGGACACAGAGCGTCTGAGCGTGCGCGGCGATCTGAGATTGCTGCGTGAGTTCACCAATAACGACGTGACTACAGAACGCGGCGAATGGACGTTCGACGACAGCGAGCTGTGGCTCAGCTACATACGAACCTTGCGGGGCGAAGTCGGCACGCGCACCGACCTGGTGCTCCGCGCGCCGTCGTTCGAATGTCCGACCTCCAATGTGAGCGCCTCGAACGGTAAGGTGCTGGGGCTCGGCGTGGGCATCGGCGTCGATCAGGAGGTGCCCTTGCGCGGCAGCGGGGCTCGCGTGCTGTCCAACACCGTCCTGCGCGCGCGCAGCGGTTACAGCTACCAGTTCGTCGACACGCTGGTGCCAACCAACGACCGCGTCGGCCGCGTTCGACTCAATCCGGGCGGCATCTCGCTGCCGAGCGATCAGATCTCGGGTTCGGCTTTCCCGCAGCACGAGCTCAGTTTCACCGCTCGCGCCGAGACCCTGCTGCTGCGAGACCTGGTGTTCGTCAGCGAGATAGGTCTGCTTTACGCGCGCCGCTACGATCTGGATTCCAGCGTGGAGGTGTGCGGCGTGGTGGCGACCGGGTGCGTCGACGTGGAGGGGCGCGCCGATGCCACGCGTCACAGCACCTCCACGCTGTTCAACCTGGAGCTCTCCTACTCGCTGCACGCGGGCATTCTCGCCGGCATCGGCTACGCCAATCTCGCTCCGCAGCTGGGACAGGATGGTCGACGTCGCGGCGTGTTCTACAGCCAAGACGCGCGTGCCTCAGCCTCTCTCACCTTCGTCATCGATGCGCTCTTGCAAGGTAGTCGCGTTTCCGGCAGCCGCCTGACGGCGCGAGCCGCGGCGCCTAGTGCCTACTGAATGCGGCTTCGTTCCCGGCTTGCCGCCGCAGCTGGCCCCTGGCTCCTTGGGTCGTTGCACACGCAGCCGGCTCTGGCGCAAGCGCCGGCTCCGGAGGAGCACGAGGTCGAATTCACGGCTCGCAAAATGGAACTGGAGCCAGAGCCCGGCGAGATCTCCCTCGCGGGTGACGCCGTCGTGCGTGCCGACCGTTATCAGCTGACGAGTGAGGCGATGTCCCTCAGCCGCTCGCCGCGGGGCGTCCACGTGGAAGGCGGTGGGCGCTTGTCCTTTTGCCGGTGCCCCTCGCCACCGCTGTCGCTCGGGTTTTCCCAGGCCGACCTGGCGCCGCCGACGGACATCCTGCTCACCAACGCCACCTTGCGAATGTGGGGTGTCCCCGTCTTTTGGTCGCCTTACCTCTGGCTGCGGTCGCCGGCGCGAGCAGGCGTGGTACCGCCCAGCCTGGCCTATCGGGGCGAGGAAGGGCTGCTGCTGGCCAGCGGCGCGCACCTACCGCTGGCCGGTGGCGAGCATCGCGCGGCGGTCGTGGACCTCCGAACCGGCGTTTACTTGCGGGGAGGTGCACGCGTGGAGGGTCACGTCGTTGCCAAGGACGCGCAGGCTCACGTCGCGTGGGACCACTTCCGCGATAGCTCGGTCGAGCTCAGCTTCAATGGCGCCGCGCAGCAGTCGACGTCCGCGGCGTTCTCGGCACGGGTGGACGCCCTGCGTGGGGAGCGCGCGCTCGTCGCTCCTGCCTCGCTGCAGGTCGCCGCGTTGCACTCCGATCGCGCCCGTCTCGGCGTCGTGCGACCGGGCAGCAGCGTGATCGGTGTATCGCTACAGAGTGATGCACGACGCGGCGCTGACCTCACGGAGCTGGGCGTGTTCGGTCCCGTTCTCGAGCTTGGAGCTGGTTTGGCTCTCGGGCCGCGCGGGCGCTTGGGCGTCGATTGGCTGACGCGCGGCGGCCTGCAGCCCGGCGGCAGCTTCGCGCAGAACGTCGGCAGCGCCGAGCTAAGCTACGCGCAACCTGTCGGTGCCATCCTTGCGGAGATGAGCTGGCGCGGGCGCGCCGAAGCGCTGACAATGCCCGCGGCTCATGGGTTCGCCGCGGCGACCGAGTTGCGTCCGCGTGTGAGCCTGCCGCTGGCCAGGCGCTTCGGTACCTGGCTGCACAGTCTGTCACCCGCCTTGGAGGGCAGCTGGGCTACTGCGTACACGGAGCAAACGCTCGAGTCCACCGCATGGATGGCGCGGCCGAGCGACGCCGCAGCTCACCCGAGCGTAACCGCGCTGGCGAGTCTCGAGAGCGCGCTGGGGGAACGTGATTCCCGAAGCGGTGGGGACGTGCGCGTCGGAGCAGGCGTCGCCGGGCCCGTGACACAGCTGCGCGCCGTGCTTTCCGCGCGGGCACGCGCTGACGCGCGCTGGGGCCGGCTGAGCGCGCGCACTCACGTCGTGGCCAGCTCGGTCGCAGCCGACGTTCTGGTGCGTGCAGAGCTGGGCACCCCGCAGAGCGTTCGGGTCAGCTTGCATGCTGACGGGAGGCGCGCCGACGCGCGCCTGGCGCGCGGACTCTGGGCGGAGGATTGGGCGCTCGGGGCTACACCGCCGCTAGACGTCGTCGGTTGGACTACAGGTGCGCGCTTGTCGGTGCCGTGGACACGCGCATTCGAAACGCAGGCGGGTGCTGACTACGACGTGAGCGCCGAGCGTTGGTTGGGCGCCTCAGCGGCCGTCGCTTACCGGCATCCCTGTCGTTGCGCGGCGTTGTTGCTGTGGGGAACTCAGCGACTCGGTCGGCGCGGGTACGATGCGGCGTTCAGCGTCGAGCTCGTTCCGTAGCCGTAGCGACGCGGCGCACGCTGTCGCGCGTCTCCGCCGTTCGGCCGGTGCCCGCGCGTGTGCCGGTGACTCCCGCGAAAATCGACAGCACGCGCTGTCGTCAATCTGGGCGCGTTCGAGTACGCTCTGTTTCCGTGACGGAGCGTGATTCTCCAGGTTCATCGCCGTCTGCATCCCGCGCCGTACAAGGGTCCGTCGTCGTGGTGGCGGACGACGACCGCCTCACTCGCGAGGCGGTTTCGAGCGTGTTGCGGGCTCACGGTTACACCGTCGAAGCACTCGCAGATGGTCAAGCCGCAGTCGAGCGCGTCGGACGCGGCGGAGTCGAGCTAGTGCTGCTCGATATCCTGATGCCCCGATTGTCGGGACTCGAGGCCTGCCGGCTCATCAAGGGGATGACCAGCGACAGCTTCTTGCCGGTCGTCCTGCTCACCGGGAAGACCGACAGCGCCAGA
>DASQDA010000677.1:0-3074 GCA_035634435.1 Polyangiaceae bacterium | reverse complement strand
CGATAGCTGGCTCGGGCAAGCACGTGACGTCTCCGGTGTGCGGGTGCTCGGCCTCCGCAGCGAGATCGCCGATCGCGCCGCCTTGCGCGAGCTGGCCGAGACGCTACGCGACCGGCTGGGCAACGGCGTTGTCCTGGTCGGCTCCGTTGCCGATGGCAAAGCACAGCTGGTGCTGACCGTAGCCAAGCCGTTGCTCGACCGCTTCAAGGCCGGTGAGCTCATCCGACCCATCGCCGAGATCGTCGGCGGCTCGGGCGGCGGCCGCCCCGACATGGCGCAAGCCGGTGGCACCGCTCCCGAGAGATTGGACGAGGCGCTGGAAGCCATCTACGCGGGGGTGGCCCGCGCAACCCCGATGCCATCCGTTAGCGTCGCCTGAGTCGGCTGGTGCGTCGCGGCGGCCCTACCAGATGACGGGCTCGGGCGTGAGCTCCACGCCCGAGCGCGCGAGCACCCCTGCGCGCACGCGCGCTGCCAGCTCGAGCAAGTCCTGTGTCGTGGCCCCCGCGTGACACACGAGGGCCAACGAATGCCGCGACGAAATGCCGACGCGGCCGCTACGGTATCCCTTGGCAAACCCCGAGCGCTCGATCAACCAGGCTGCCGGGAGCTTCACCGAGCCATCGACTTGTGGATAGCGCGGGAGCGTCTCATCCGGGAAGCGCCGCTGGACTGCTTGCGCCTGGTCCGGGGCGACAATCGGGTTCATGAAGAACGAGCCACAACTGCGCCCATTTTCCGCCATCGGATCCAGCAGCATCGACTTGCTCCGACGGAGCGCCAGCACCGCTTCGCGCGTGGCCTGCAAGCTGTGGGGCGTCCGCTCGAGCGCGCGCTGTAGCTCGGGATAGCGGACCTCGGGCGCTTTGCCTCGATGCAGCGCAAAGGTGACCGCACTGATGACGAAGCGATGGGCTTCCCGCGCCTTGAAGCGGCTGACGCGGTAGCCAAACTCACAATCGGCTGCGGCGAGCTCCACGAAGCGCCGCTCGACGCGATCGAAAGCTCGAACCGACACGATGGTATCGGCCACCTCTTGCCCGTAAGCACCCACGTTCTGGATGGGCGTCGCGCCGACGAGCCCCGGAATACCGCTCAAGCACTCGAGGCCCTGCAGGTCGTGCGTCACGGCGTAGCGCACCAACGTGTCCCAGCCTTCCCCCGCTTGCACCCGCAGCAGCACCGGACTGCCTGTCGACAGCTGCTCGATGCCGGCGAGCGCGACGGCAAGCACCAGGCCGGGCAGCCCCAGGTCGGGCACGACCACGTTGCTTCCGCCGCCGAGCACCCAGGTATCCAGCTGCTGATCGTCGGCCCAAGCCAGCGCTTCGACGATGTCCCCCTCGCTCCGCGCGGTCGCTAGGAAGCGAGCCGGGCCTCCAAGGCCAAGGCTTGTTCGCGCCGCCAGCCCCACGGAGGCTTCGATGCTCACGCTGGTTGGCGTCAACGTTCCGTCCGGCGCTGACGGTGACCTGGCGTTCGACAAGCGGCGAGCCCCGGGCCCGGGCGCCGCGAGGGCAGCAGGATACGCGAGCGGGTGCGTGTCCGCGCAGCGATGAACCCACGCACCGCCGGCGCCATGACGATGTCGTCCAGCGTGCGCCCTGCCAAGGCGTCCGCGAGCGCGGTGCTACGTTCAATCGCACTAGCCCGCTCGTTCAAAATCACGACTGCATGCCCCCGGATGGTGCAGAGCCCTCCCGGGCCAGCTTGTTTCTGGCGCAGGCCAACGGAACGGGTCTCGAGCCCCACCGCCGTCGCTACTTCCAGAAGCGCAGCGAGCAGTCGGTCCGGGGCCACGGGCCCAATTTACCCGAACTGCCCTCAGGTCGGCAGACGAACTTGCCGTTTCCGCGTAAAAGCCGCCTAAATCGCGGTGACGGGCCCGGCCCGCCGGGGGCAAATTATGCTGGGGAGGATTCCGAGCCCGTAAAGGGCGTGCTAAAGGTCGCCGCAGTGCGAGGTGCGCTGCCGATGGCGGGAACGATGTGCGTTTCCCCGGAGGCACCTCAGGCCGTGAGAACTCGCTGTTCTCCCCCCAAACCGGAAAAGACATTCTCTGATGACGTTCACCGAAGCGGCGGCGCAAGTTCTGCGCCTCGTAGGCAAGCCTCTCCACTACAAGGAGATCACCGACGTTGCGATTGAGAAGAACCTTCTCAGCCACGTGGGCAAGAGTCCAGAAGTGACCATGGGCGCACGACTCGCTGCGCTGGTGAAGAAGGGCGACAAGGAAAACCCGCTGGTGCGCGTCAAGCCTGGTGTGTTCGCGCTTCGCGAGTGGGACCAAGATACGATCGAGAAAGGGCTGAAAGATCGCACTCCCGCGCTCGAACGGCTGTCGCTCAAGGAAGTCGACTTCGCGTCGGAAGCGGAGACGAGCGACGCGTCGCACGTGAGCCTCGATGACTTCGCGGAGGAGGGCGAACCGGTTCCGCCCGACGCGACCGAGCGCGCCCGGGCCCAGCTGGCCTTGCAGGGCACCGATCTCTTCGAGTCGGAAGACGATGACGATCAGCCCATTCTCGGCGAAGAGGCGGAGGAGGGTGACGACGCACAAAAGCAGGATGCGAACGGACGCCGGCGCCGGCGCCGACGGCGGCGAGGTCGCATGGGTGAGGAGCGCAGCGCGGGCGACGACCTGCCGTCTTACACCGTCAGTGATGCCCCCGCGGGTCTCGAGCTCCCTCTCGCCGCCGAGGTGCGTGAGCCTCGCGAAGCCCGAGAGCCTCGCGAGCCGAGGGAGCCGCGTGCTCCGCGCGAGCCGCGTGACGTCAAGGAGCCGACCGAGGCGCGCGAGCCGCGTCCAGCGCGGGAGCCCCGAGAGAGTCGCGAAATTCGCGACACGCCGGAGGCTCGTGACAGCCGCGAAGGGCGTGACAGCCGCGAGTCGCGGGACGGCCGTGAAGCGGGCCGTGAGCCGCGCGAAGCAAGCCGTGAGCCGCGCGAAGCAAGCCGCGAGCCGCGCGACGCAAGCCGTGAGCCGCGTGAAGCCAGCCGCGAGCCGCGTGAAGCCAGCCGCGAGCCGCGGGAAGCCAGCCGCGAGCCGCGTGAAGCCAGCCGCGAGCCGCGGG
>DASQDA010000676.1:0-10737 GCA_035634435.1 Polyangiaceae bacterium | reverse complement strand
GGAGCTACAGAAAGGATTTGGCAACGGCTATAGCGCACGTTGCCCGCACAACCTCACTCCGCGCGAGTTACTCCACACACCAGCTGGCTCAACCTGTTGAGATCGACCGAGCCGCGCGCTCGAGCACAGAGTGAAACGCTTGCGCGTTTGCCCCAATGCGGACGTCAGTACGCTTCACTCCAGATGCGGCCAGGCACGATACCAAACGCCGTGTTGAGTCGTCCGACGGTGTCACCCACCATGCTCGGGTTGCCACACACGTAAACCCTTGCGTCGGGCGCGAGCTGCATCACAGCGTCGAGATGATCTTGCACCCTGCCACGCCGACCCTGCCAAGCGAGACCGGCGTTGGACAAGGTTGGCAAGAAATGGAACCGCGGCGCAGCCGCCGCGAGCGCCTCGAGCTCAGTGCGCCAGAGAATGTCCGCTTCTTCCCGATTGCCAAACAGCAGCACGATTGGCTCGCTGGACTGCTGCAACGCTGCCTGCAGCATGGCGCGCAACGGCGCGATACCCGTGCCCATACCGATGAGCAAGCTGCCGCCCTGGCCCGGCCGCCAGATGAAGGACCCCCGCGGACGCGAAGCGAAGACGGCGCCTTGCGGCTTCAACTTACCTAGCAGGTCGCGGCTTCCGCTATTGGCAACTGCAAGCTCGAGCTCGCCGGGTCGCTGCGGATCCGGCGCGGAGGCAATCGAGTATGGAATCGCGCCTGCGATGGAGCCGGGCAACGAGAGCTCGACGTGCTGTCCCGGTAACCAGCGGAAGCTCTCGGGGTCGCGGCTGCGGAGCCGCACTACCTCCACGCGGGCGGACAGCGGCTCGCGCGCCACCACCTCGAGCGGCATCAGTTGTTGCGCTGGAGCGCCAAGGTCGACCACTCCGCCAAGCTATCGCAGCGCGTCGCCGGGTCCAGCATTGTCGCCACCGCGGCGGAGAATCGGCGCACATTTGTGCGCTTCGCTGGCACCCGTGCCCCGAGCCGCCATGCTGGGGGTGCGTGAACTTCTTTGGACATGCAGCGGTCGCTCGCGCCTACGAAGCCGCGCCGGATTTCGTGCTCGGAGCCATGCTGCCCGACTTCGCCGGCATGTTGCGAGTGCGAGCGCCAGGGCTGGCAGGAGCTGGCATCGCCCGGGGCGTCGCGCTGCACCATGCTACGGACGCTGCATTCCACACGTTGCCCGCCTTCCTGACGTTGATGGCCCGCGCGCAGCGCAGCCTCGGCGAAGCGGGAGTGCGACGAGGGCCTGCTCGCGCTGTTGCACATGTAGGCGTCGAGCTGCTGCTCGACGAAGTATTGGTCGAGGAGGCTGCAAACCGGACTGCGTTCTTGCAAGCCTTGCGACACGCAAACGCCGCCCGCGATGCCATCCTCTGGTCAACGCCGACGGATGCGTTCCGCTTTGCCGAGCTCGTCGACGTGCTCATCGCACGCGGCCTATCAGCGAGCCGGGCTACCCCTGAAGGGCTGACGCGCCGTGTGTGCGGCGCTCTCACCCACCGTCCGCGGCTGGCTCTGCTCGATCAGGAACCAGCAGCAGTGCTCGACTGGGTTGTAGCTGCACGCCCCGACGTCGTAGGATGGGCTCCCGTCATCATGACCGAGCTCGAATCGCGCCTCGCCGCGGCCGGTTATCCGCTGGCGTAACCGAGCGTAAGACCGAGCTTTAGCCCGAGCGCTCACTCGCACCCTGGAACCCTATGTCCCCAACCTCGACCCACTCGCAGGCAATTCTACCGCTCTTCGTCGCTGCCGCCTTCGTCGCCCTGAACATTTGCCCCACGGACGCACAGGCTCAGGTCAAACAACCCGGCGCGCATCCTCTCTATACAGTCGAGCTCGAGCCGCACATCCTCGTTCAACACTCGCACGACTGGAGGGGCGAGAATCAAGGCGTCGGCGTTGGCATCCGCGCTTCGATTCCCATCATCGACAACGGCCCTATTCGCACCATCAATAACAGCATGGCTATCGGCTTCGGCCTCGATTGGACGAGGTTTAGCGACTGCGACGGGCGGGTCAATGATGATGACTGCAATGTCAACCAGGTTTGGATCCCGGTGGTCGCACAATGGAACTTCTTTCTCACGCCGGTGATCAGCGTCTTCGGTGAGCCGGGCATTGCTCTGGTGCACCGCAGCCTTTCCTACAACCAGAACTGCATCTCGATCGACGACGACGAATGCTCGGATGACTACTTCGATCCCTTCCACCCCGTGTTCTACGCTGGCGCTCGGTTCCTGTTCTCGAAGAACATCGGCCTGGTGGTGCGCCTTGGGACGCCATCCGTATCCGTCGGCGCCACTTTCTGGATGTGAGCGGCGACAAGATGAGCGAAGGCAAGACGGCGCCGTCGCCCAACATTGCAGCCACTATCTACCGCGACCTGCGCGGGCAAATCCTGGGCGGCAAGCTGGCCGCCGGCGAGCGCTTGCCGGGCGAGCGCGAGCTCGCGCAGCGCTACGCAACCAACCGCAACACCTTGCGCGAAGCCGTGCGCATGCTCGAACAGACACGCCTGGTCACCGTGCGCCACGGACAAGGCGTGACGGTCGCCGACTTTCGCCGGACGGGCACGCTGGAGCTCTTGCCCCCCTTCATGGAGCACAGCGGCGATCTCGGCGAGCTCGCACACCTACTCGAGGACATCTTGCCCGCGCGCCTCCTGGTGTTGGAGTACGCGACGCGGCTGGCGGCGCGGCGGGGCGACCGCGACGACGTGGCCCGATTGCGCGACATTACCGAGCTTCTGATCGCCGCATTCGAGCACCGTGATCCGGTCGTCATCGCGCACGGCTTCCAGCGCTGGCTCGATGCCTTGATCGACGCAGGCCACTCCGTCGCCGTCCGGTGGATCGCCAATCCGTTCCTGGAAGCGTACCGCGAGCTGCTCGATCGCTTCGCGGCGCTCTGGGTGCTGGAGCCGTCGTTCCCTCAGCACCTGCGCGATCTCGTAAGCTGCGTCGAGTCCGCCGAGGAAGACAAGGCCATCGCGGTGCTCCACACCTACTACCACCGCGTCGATTCGGGCCTCATGCAAGCGCTGGGAGGCGTGCTCAGGCCGCGCTGACGGGCTCCGTCATCGCGCCTTCTTGCTCGGCTCGCTGCATCCAGCGCTGCACCGCGGCCGGCGCGCGCTCGAGCGCGTCGAGATCGAGCGCCGGCAACACCGCACTCGACTTCGTCGACCAGAAGAGCGAAGGGCCAGCGTGCTGGCCCGCTGCGTGCAAGAAGCCCGCGGCCGATTTGCTGCTGTAGGTCGTGTCGAGCGGCACCAGTCCTAGTTGCGAGAAGAGCCGACGTGCAGCGCCTCCCGAGACGCTCGGCTGCCCGTAGCCGGGTCCGAGCTGGTCGCCATCGAGCCGTAAACCCGACCATAGGGTGTCCGTGCTCAGGCGCAGCGACGGGTTCTCGGCAAGCGCAGCGAGCAGGTCCGCCGTGCGGGCCGCCAAGCGTAGAATGCGAAGCTGGCTCGTCACTGGCCAGGGCGTGACGCGCACGGCAACCAGGCATGGCGGCGTGCGAAAGCCGATGCCGAGCCGGGCCGCATGCGCGAATCCAACCAGTAGCCCCGCCGTGGTGCAGCAAGAGCCCACCCCTACGTAGATGCGAGTTGGAGCTCCGAGCTCGCCTCGCTGCACCTGCTCGGCCAGCTCGAGAGCGGCGGCAACATAGCCGAGCGCCCCCGCGGGCGTGGCCCCACCGGGTGCCATCACGACCCGGCCCCGCCGCTGCGCGCGCCAGATAGCGAACGGAAGAAAAGACCAATGTGGAAGGACCTGCACTCGGTTTGCATGACCGAGGGTCACCTGAAGGTTCTCGAGCGCGGCGCGGGACGGCGGCTGCGGAAACAGGATTGCTGCTGCGCTCAAACCCACCCCCGGAGCGTGCAGCGCGGTGGCCACCGCGTGATTGGACCCTAGGGCGCCGGTGGCCACGATCTCACGTGCGTTCAGCGCCAGGGCTTGGCCGAAGAGCACTTCGAGCGTGCGCACCTTGTTGCCTCCGTACGTCGGGCTCGAGAGGTCATCGCGTTTGATGTAGAGGTCGCTGAGCCCGAGGCGGCCTTCGAGTGCCGTGAGACGCTCGACGGGCGTCGGAAAGCGGCCGAGCGAGAGCGCCGGCAGGCGGCGCGACAGCGCGGGCCATGCTGAGAACAACGACTGAAGCATGTGAGCCGAAGGCGAGCTCCGAGCTTCGCATGAACCGCGCCGCAGCCGAACCCTCGCTGGGTGGCGCGGCGGCGCGGCAACCCCTGCACATTTGACCACTGTCAGTACGTCACCTGTGCTAGGAGCGGGCTCGCACGTCGGGGGGACAGACCATGCCACAGACCAAAGCCTCGAAGCCTCGCAGCACCGTCGCTGCCCCCAAACGAAAGCTACGCACCGCTGCCAACCTCCCGCCGGTGCGTGTGGCCACGCGCAGCTCACGCACTACCGCCAAGCAGAGGCCAGCCAAGGCCGCCCGGGCTCTTCCCGTGCCGGAAGCAGCGCGACACGCCAGCGCGGTCGCCGAGCCCGAGCTCGATCCGGGCCGCTTGAGCGAGCTGGAACACGCCGCGCGCGCTCTCGGAGCAGCGTCGTTCGACGCGCACGACGCCCAGATCGCTCGCTCGGCAGCGTCGGGGCAAGACGCCTGGGTGGTCGACGTCGACGCGCAGCACGCGCGAGCTCGAACCTTTGCGATGGCAACACAGCTGCAAAAGCCGCTGTTGTTCGTGTCACCCTCGCACGAGCTGCTGGCGCAGGCGTATCAAACGCTGCTCGCCGCACGGATGCCCGTCGTGTGGCTCGACGCGCCAAACGAGGCCGCCAGACCGGTGCGCCGCGGCGCTCCTCAGCTCGTGCTTGCCACGCCAGCGGCGCTGAGGTCGTCCGCAGCCGTCCGCCTGGCGGGCGCGGGCGTGGCGTGCGTCGTCGTCGACGAGGCTCACCTGGCCTGCGAGCTCGCTCACGAGTTCCGCCCTTCGTATGCAGATCTGGGCGAAGTATTCAAAGCCTTCGCTGGCGCTCCGGTTCACGCCTTGTCGCGCCCCGTACCCACGCTCGTACGGCAGCGGGCGAGCCGGCTGCTGGGGCTGCGGTCACCGAGCTGGCACGCCGGCATGTTGCTAGGCCCGCACGTCGCCGTGGACGCGCGCGTCGTGCGCGCGGGAGCACGCCAGGCGCAGTTGAAAGAGCTGCTATCGACGCTCACCCCACCCGGGATCGTTCTTTGTGCAACACCCCACGAGGTGGACGGTCTTTTTGCCACCCTGAAGACCGCGGGTGTTCCCGTGCGGCGAGCGCACCCCGGCATGCCACGCGAGGTGCGCTCCGCAGAGCTCCTGGCGTTCGCAGCCGAGGACTGCTCGGTTCTCCTCGGCACGAGCCCTTACGCACCCACGAGCGGCCTGCTGGGACTGGGCGAGGCGTCTGGCAGCGCGGCCAGCAGGACACCGCTACCCAAGGCGCGTTTTCTCGTGCACTACCACGCGCCAGCCTCGCTCGAGCAGTACGTGCGGGACCTCGGCTCGCTCCACGGCAGCGCAGGCGCGGCCGTGTCGATCCTCTTCTACGAATCGGCTCATCGTAGCTTGAACGACGCCATCTTGGCTCAGCAACGTCTCACCGCCGCCCAGTGTGAAGACCTCGGTCGCGCGCTCGCGCTGCTGGCTTCGCAGAAGCGCTCGCTCAGCCTGGAAGCGCTGGCGTTGCACAGCGGCCAGAGCCGGCGCACGACGGAGCGGCTGCTTTGCCTTTTCCGGGACGCACGCTTGCTGTCGTCCGAAACATCAGCGCCGCCCCTACTGCTGGGTGAAGAGCTGCACGCCGCCTGTCAGCAGCTCGGTCATCGTTTGCAAGCGTTGCGATCCGGTGACGCCGGGCGCCTCGCAGCGGTGGAGAGCTTCGCAGAAGGACGTGACTGCAGGGCGCGTGCGCTCTGTCACTACTTTGGGCAGTCTGCCTCGCCCTGTGGGCGTTGCAGCCGTTGCAGCCCGAGCACGTTCCTCGCGGGCCAGTGGGCCGAAGGAGTCTCTTCCTCGCAACGTCGCGGAGCGCCCTCAGCGTTCTCGGTTGAGCGATGACGTCGCCCTTATCGCTTCTGTCACTTGCCAACCGATGAGACGGCTTTATGGTCGAAGCAGTCGTCTCCTGCCGGACCTTCTGCGTGGCCTACCGTTTTTCCGCCGACGAACCGATAGTGCGCGCAATTCCGCGCATCGCTCGCGAACAGCTCGAAGGCGCCTTGAGGGCGCTGCAGGATGACGAGCAAGCGATCGACCCTCGTGTCCACGAGGCACGCAAGCACATCAAACGACTGCGCGCCCTGTTAGCGCTCGTGGCGCCCGGTGTCGACGGCGGTCCGTTGCAAGACTTCAAAGCGCTGCTGCGCGGCACCGCCCACACGCTCGCCGGCCTTCGCGGGCAGGCGGCCCTGGTCGAGAGCTTTGCGTCCTTGCACGAGCATTACAAACAGGAGCTCAGCTCGGCCGAAGCCGAGCGCATCCAGGCGGCGCTAGCCGGCGGCGTGGAGGCAACGACGGCCGTGGAGGAGACATTGGACGCCGCTCGGCAGACGCTCGTGAATGGCTGCAGCTTGACGAGCACGCTGCGCCCTTCGAAGGCCGGCTGGGCGGCGCTCAAGAAGGGCTTCCGCGCCACCTATCGGCGTGCGCGACGCGCCCACGCCAAAGCTCGCAGCCAGCCCAGCGCCGAATGTCTGCACGCCTTCCGGACCCCTGCCAAGCGGCACTTCTATCAGTTGCAGCTCTTCGAAGAAGTGTCGGGCGAAAAGGTCGGCGAGCGGCGCAAGGCCCTGAACGAGCTGGGCGAGCGCCTGGGCGACCACCACGACCTGTCGTTGCTGCTCGAAGAGCTCGAGCGGCGACGGCTGGTCTCGTCGCCCAGCTCACCCGTGGTCGCGCTCGCACGAGAGCGATGCGCCGAGCTCGAAGCAGAGGTGCTTGCTGCCGGTGACGTCCTCTTTCGGAAGGCATCGCGCCAATTCGCACGCCGGTTCGGCGCCGCGCTTCAGCTGTCTCCAGATGACGGCGGGAGCCCGGAGGCCCGTTGAGCCAGGCGCGTGGGTGAAGGTGAGCGCCACGACGTTCGGTAGCGGCAGCGCAGCCCACGGGCGAAGTTGAGCGGCCGCCAGCTTTCGGCGGCAATCGTGGGCCCTTAAGCCGCACTTCGCGCGAGCCGTTTCTGCTATCGGAGTGAAGCCTAGAAAGACGTCTGCTCGCGCGCAGAGCCCGACCCTGGCACGGGCTGCTGCCCTTCTAGTCGTCACGAGTGTTGCTGTCGTCGCGTGCGGCAGCGACGACCAGAGAAACGAGCCACCTCGCGGCAACGCCGGACAAGGGGGCGCACCCTTTCTCCCGAGCGGTGGCGGCGCAGGAGTCCCCTCGGGCGGCGCTGAGGCGGAGGCCGGCAGCTCCGGCAGCTCTGGAGGCACTCCCGAGGCGGGCAGCTCGGAACAAGGGGGTGACGAGGGCCAATCGCAGGCAGGCGCGGCCGGAGCCCCCGTTCAGGAGCACCCTCAAGGCAGCCCCGTTCGCGAGTACCCCGACGTGGTGTTCACGTACGACCCACCGCCTCTTCCTCCTGTGACGCCAGTGGACGCCTGCGCCCTCGGCAGCGTCCAGGCCGTTCCTGCGCCGCTCGATATGTACGTTCTGCTCGATCGCTCGGGCAGTATGAACTTGCCACGACCGATGCCGGTCGGCGCCACGAAGATGGGTGGCGGTGATTGCAATGTCGGCGATTCGGTTGCCTCGCGCTGGTGTTACTCGATTAACGCGCTGGACGCCTTCTTCGGATCTGCGACGGCGGTCGGTACCGGAGTTGCCCTTCAATTCTTCCCAGCCGGCGACTGCAAGAGCTCCGAGAGCCCCTTTCTCTATTCGTGTTGCAGCAGCGGGGCGTGCTGCAGGGGTGTTCCCGAGGCAATCCCAATGGTGGCGCTGAGCGACCTGCCGCAAGCCCGTGGCCCGCTCGCCGCTGCGCTCAACGCCCAGGTGCCCTGGGCGGATCGGACTCCCATCGAAGCAGCGTTGCGCGGGATGATCCAGGGCACGGCCAGCGCTCGCCGGCCCGGACGACAGATGATGGGGCTGCTCATCACCGATGGTGGACCCGAAGGCTGCCAGAGCAACGCCAGCGCGCTCGCAAAGCTGGTGCGCGATCACCGGACCACTACCGGCATTCCGACGTACGTCGTGGGCACCACGGGCGCGGCGTTCTCCTGGCTGGAGACGATCGCCGAAGCCGGCGGCGCACAACCTCATACCGATCGCTGCGCGGGGGGCGTCAGCCCGTGCCACTTCTACAGCGTCGGTTCCGGGCAGCCGGATGTCTTCATCACGGTGCTGCAGCGGATCCGACGCTCGGCGATTGCTTGCCGCTTCGAGATGCCAAAGTCGAACAGCGGACTCATCGATCCGAAGGCGATCCAGCTGTCCTTCACCCCCACCGCTGGCGGCGCCCCCGTTCGAGTCAACCGCGTGAACGGCCTCAGCGCCTGTGGCCCGAGTGCGGGTTTTTACTATGACGACCTAAGCGCGCCGAAATACCTCCAGCTCTGCCCGGCCAGCTGTGACGCCTTCAGGGCCAACGATGGCGGCAAGGTCGACATTCTGCTCGGTTGTCAGGGCTCCTGAATTGCCGAGCGTGTCATTGGTGCGAGCCCCGCGCTGATATGTGAGAGTGGCCGCATGGGCCTGCCGTTGACGCGTCTGCTTGCCACCCTGGAAGAGCTTGCCCCCCTCACCCTGGCGGAAAGCTGGGACAACGTCGGCTTGCTGATCGATCCGCGCGCGAACGGTGACGAGCTGATGGTGGAGCGCGTGCTGCTCACCATCGATGCGACACCCGAGGTGGTACGCGAGGCGGCAGCAGCAGCAATCCAGTGCCTCGTGGCGTACCACCCGCCTCTCTTCGAGCCGCTGACGAAAGTGCAGTGCACGCGCCACGAGCTGATCTTCGCAGCGGCGCGCCACGACTTCGCTGTGTACAGCCCCCACACCGCCCTGGACGCCACCGCCGGCGGGATCAATGATTGGCTCGCGGAAGCGTTCACGGGCGACGCTCGAGCGCTACGAGCGAGCGACAGCCTGGCCCCTGACCAGGAGCTCAAGCTCGTGGTGTTCGTGCCAGCCGAAAACGTCGACGAGCTTCGGCACGCGCTTGCTGAGGCCGGGGCTGGCCGCATCGGGCGCTACTCGCAGTGCTCCTTCAGCAGCGCGGGCGAAGGCACTTTCTTCGGCGAGGAGGGCAGCGCTCCGCGTGTGGGCGCCGCCGGCCAGCTGGAGCGAGCTCCCGAGGTGCGTCTGGAGATGGTCTGTTCGCGCCGAGCGTTGCCGGCAGTTGCAGATGTCATCTCCAAGCGGCATCCCTACGAGGAGCCGGCGTGGGACGTGTACCCGCTCGCGTCAAAGCCCAGTCGCTCCGTCGGAGCGGGGCGTCTGGTCCGCCTCGACGTGCCGCTACCGCTGAGCAGCGTTGTCGAACGAATCAAGCAACACCTGGGGCTGCAGCAGGTTCGAGTGGCGCAGTCGGCACCGCACGCCAGCGGTCACCCCGTGAACCGAGTTGCCGTGTGTGCGGGCGCAGGCGGCGCTCTGTTCCAGGCGGATGGCACCGCGGATGTGTATGTTACCGGCGAGATGCGCCATCACGACGTGCTGGCAAAGCTTGCGTCGGGGAAAAGCGTCGTGCTGTGCGAGCACACGCACACCGAGCGAGGCTACTTGCCGAGGCTTCGCGACCGCATCGCGCGGGCCACGGCTGGTGAGCTGGAGGTCCTGATTTCCGCGTCGGACCGCGAGCCGCTCGATCACCTCTGAGCAGCCGCCCGGCCGCCACGGCGGCGATAGCGGTCACAGCAGCTGGTGTCGGCGAGCGCGAGCGAGCGCCTCGACGACCGCGCGCTCGTCCTGTGACCGCTCACGGGGGATGACCAGCAGCGCATCGTCCGTCTGCACCACACACAGATCTTCCACTCCCACGAGGGCCACGACTTTGTCGCGAGGGTTCGCGCTGCGGTCGATCACCAGATTGTTGCGAGCGTCGACGTATAGCGCCGACTCGCTCAGCGTATTTCCCGCTGCATCCTTCTCGGAGAGCTCCCAGGCGCTCTCCCAGCTGCCAAGGTCACTCCAGCCAAAGCTACCGGGTACCACGTTTAGCTTGGCTTTCTCCATGACCGCTGTATCGATGCTCACGGACGGGAACGCCGCGAACGCCTCACTCGTGGCTAGCTGCTCGGCCTCGGGGCCACTCCGCGCAGCCGCTTCGATGTGCTGAATGCCCTCCCAGATCTGCGGCACGAGCTCACGGACCGCCTCGAGCAGGGTCGCGGCTCGGAAGAAGAACATGCCGCTGTTCCACAGGTGTCGCTTGCCAGCGACGGACGCCTCGGCGCGGACTCGGTTGGGCTTCTCGACGAAGCGCTCGACCTGGAACAAGCCGTCGGCAAGGGCGGTCCCCAGCTCGATGTAGCCAAAGCCGGTCTCCGGCCGCGTCGGCTGAATTCCGATGGTGGTGATGGTCCCGCTGGCTGCGGACGAGAGCGCGCGCGTGAGAACGCTCTGGAACTCAGTCACGTCGGCGATGTGGTGATCGCTTGGCAGCACCAGGACGATTGCCTCCGGATCCTGCCGAGCGACGACGGCCGTCGCCCAGGCGATGCAAGCGGCCGTGGTCCGTGCCACGGGCTCGCCAAGGAAGGCCGCAGGCGGAAGGCTCGGA
>DASQDA010000675.1:0-1846 GCA_035634435.1 Polyangiaceae bacterium | reverse complement strand
ATGACGTTCAGTCTCGACGCAAAGTTGACGATTTTTTCCCGCGCGTGCGCGCCGCCGCCGCCCTTGATGAGGTCGAGGCCAGCGCTCACCTCGTCGGCACCGTCGACGCAAAGGGCAATGTCCCAGGGACCCGCATCGTCCAGCAATGCCATGCCGAGGATCTGGGCAAAGCTGCGGCTGAGTTCGCTGGTGGGGACTCCGACGTAAGCGCGGCCCGCGCGTTGCAGCTCGGCAATGCCTTCGATGAAGTAGCGCGTGGTGGAGCCGGTCCCGAGCCCGATGACACCGGCCTCCGGCAAGAGCTCCAGAGCAGCGCGCGCCGCGAGGCGTTTATTGAACTCCTGGTCCATGCGGCGGCCCGATCTAGTGGCAATGCTGCACTTGACGCAAGCCCCGACCTGCTCGACCCCTCTCTGGGCCACCAGCGCCGCCCTTGTGGCTGCCTTGGGTGCTCGGCGCGAGCCCACCGTAGCGCGTCGTGCTCGGCGCTGATAGGCCAAGGAGACGAGTCCGCCCCATGAACACCCAGCAACGGCACAACATCCATATCCTGGGCAGCGGCAAGACCGACATCATTTTCGCGCACGGTTACGGCTGCGACCAAAACATGTGGCGCCTTCTCGCGCCGGCGTTCACCGACCGCTACCGGCTGATCTTGTACGATCTTGCCGGCTGCGGCGGATCGGATCTCAGCGCTTACGATCGCAACAAGTACGCAACGCTCGAGGGCCACGCGCGCGACGTCGTCGAGATTGCGACGGAGCACACTTCCGGCCCAGCGGTGTTCGTCGGCCACTCTGTCGCCGCGATGATCGGGCTACTGGCGGGTGTAGCTGCGCCTGAGCGGTTCCTCGCGCACGTGATGATCGGGCCATCGCCTTGCTACATCAACGATGGCGATTACGTCGGCGGCTTCACGCGAGCCGACATCGATTCGCTGCTCGAGACGCTCGACAGCAACTACCTCGGCTGGGCGGGCGCGATGGCCCCGAAGATCATGGGCGCCCCCGACCAACCCCAGCTCGGCGAAGAGTTGACGAACAGCTTCTGTCGCACGGATCCGGAGATCGCCCAGCACTTCGCGCGCGTGACCTTTCTCAGCGACAATCGCGCCGACCTGCCGAAGCTCGCGACGCGCACGCTCATCCTGCAGTGCACCGATGACCTCATCGCTCCCAGGGTGGTCGGGGAGTATGTGCACCGGGTGCTTCCCAACAGCACGCTGCGCCTGGTCGACAACATCGGTCATTGCCCCCACCTGAGCGCCCCGAAGCAGATCGTGGACGCTATACGCGAGTTCCTTGGCTGAGGCTCCCACGGCGGGGGAGAGTGGCCAGCAGGCACTCAACGATCTCCTCGAGGCGTACGAGAGTGCGCCCTGTGGCCTTCTGACGCTGAGCCGTGACGGCACCATCGAGCGGGTGAACCATACGTTTTGTGTGTGGATCGGCCTCTCCCCGGAGCAACTGCGCGGAAAGCGCTTGCCCGAGCTGCTGACGGTGGGCAGCAAGCTGTTCCACCACACGCACTGGCAACCGCTGCTCGAGATGCAGGGTTCGGTTGCCGAGGTGCAGCTCGAGCTGCTGCTGGCGGGGGGCACCACATTACCCGTCCTCGTCAACGCGGTGCGGCGCGGCGATCTGCGCGTCGACGTAGGCCTGTTCGTGGCTGCCGACCGTCGGAAATACGAGCGTGAGCTGCTGCTGGCTCGCCGACGCGCCGAGGAGCTGCTCGAGCGCGAGCAGGAGGCGCAGCAAGCGCGCGCGCTCGCCGACCGCCGCACGGAAGAGGCCCTGCGCCAGCGTGAGGACTCCTTCCGCACGCTGGCCGAGAACTCTCCCGATAT